>DXSO01000219.1 GCA_019410445.1 Sutterella sp. | reverse complement strand
AGAGACAGAAGATGCGGTCGGTGCCAGGCAGAAAAGCCGACGGGATTTTCTGCCTGGCACCGACCGCATCTTTTCCTAGGTCAGCATCAGACCGCTTCTTGAGATATTCGATGAAGTCGAATATATGTTCACCTCGCATCATTCCCCAGTCGCATTCTTCGATGGAAAAATATTTGTACCACCGGGCAAAAATCTTAAGCTTGGAACACATGTCAGCGCAGGAAAATTCGGATCTGGATATATGGAGATACTCGTTAGCGGCGTTGCGTTTTTCCTTTCGCTTTCGACGAGTGTTGTTAAGGCTGAAGCCTCCGTCACTCGGCTTGCTGCTTGTTAAGCCAATCGTCAAGCCCTTCGAAAAGGCTCATCGTCAGTTCCAGGCTGCGGTCGATGCGGCGTGCCTTCCCCTATTTTGTCCAGGCGCTTGTGATTTTGGCAATGCTCACTCGATTGAGATTGACCGCCTGATCAATGCATTCGGCGGAAATTAAATGCGGCAGCGTCACCCATAGCACGTCCAGGGAGACACCCGACTGTAAAAGCAAGGCCTTGAAGAATATGAGCAGCCGCTCCTGCGGCGCGCGCGTAAAATTGGCCACCATGCCTTCGAGCAGAGATTCTTCTTTGGCGGTGATGTTCTGCAGTTCAAGCAACGACAGCGAAGGATCCAACAAAACGGCATCTTGAAGCACTCTCGGCCTAGTATAGAGATTTGACTGCGCCGAAAAGTCATCAATGACTTTAAAGTCACTCTCTGACTTGGAAAACCCCGACATCAAGCACGCGGTCGCAATAGGCCAACAGATCTTCATCGTGCGTGACCACAAGCACGGCTCGACCGGCATCGGCCTCCTCCCTGAGCAAAGTTGCCAGACGCTTCAGATTGCCGCCGTCCAGACCGCTCGTCGGCTCGTCGAGAACCAAAAGAGCAGGATCCTTCATCAATGCGCAGGCAATGACCAAACGCTGCTTTTGTCCGCCCGAAAGACTCTGCGGATGTCGATCGCGCAATTCGAGCAAGCCAAGACGCTCAAGCGTTCGTTCGACCTTGGCCGTTTCCTCGACTGAAAGAGTCGGCATGCGGCTGAACCATCCGCGGGAACGCAACGCCAGACGTCTTGCGCCGGCCGCCTCTTCCCAGACGGAACGCATCTGAAGCTGATGATCGGCGTTTTGAAGTACGAGAGCCGTACTGCGCAGACGATCGGCATCGTCAGCAAGCTTTCTGCCCCTGACCCGGAAGGTGCCTTTGGCTCCGGACTCGAGACCGGCGAGTACGCGGGCGATGGTGGTCTTTCCCGACCCGTTGGGGCCGACGACGGCGGCAATGCCGGCCGCAAGCGACAAAGAAACGTCGCGTATGTGTACGGGACCGTCGCCCGGCATCGACCAATTCAAGTTCTCCACGCCAAAGACTTCGCCGCCTTCGGGTTCCAACGCCGTTCCAACTGCGACGCGCACGCTCTCGAGAGCTTCACGCTCTTTATTACACAGCTCACGAACACCCGCTTGGCCGGCAATTTCTTCGAGTGTGCCTCGCGCCGTGATGCGCCCGTCCTGCATCAGAATCACTTCGTCGGCCACGTCTCGGAGCCATTCAAGCCGATGATCAGCCACAAGCACTGAGCGGCCGCTGGCCTTGATTTCGAGAAGAGCACGTGAAAGCGCGGCGCGTCCGGTCTCGTCAAGATTGGCCGTCGGCTCGTCGAGCAGAAGCACCTTGGGATCCATGGCAAGAAGCCCGGCCATGCCGGCGAGCTGCTTTTGCCCTTCGGAAAGCACATGGATGTCGCTTGCCCACACTGAATCGACGCCCAACCGAGTTGCCGCCGCACGTGCCCTCTGTTCGGCCTGCTCATAAGCCACGCCCCGGGCGCGCAGTCCGAACGTGAGTTCGTCGCCCACGGAAAGCGCGAAAAACTGAGATTCCGGATCCTGCATCAAGGTGCCCGCAACACGACCGATCGAGCCGAGTCCGACCTCGGAAGGAATCAGTCCGTCAACCTCGACGAAACCTTCGAGTCTGCCTCCGATGACGTTGGGAATGACGCCGTTGACGATCGACAGAAGCGTCGACTTACCCGAACCGGAATGTCCCGTAACCAGAACGACCTTTCCGGGGTAAAGATGCAAATTGATGTCTTCAAGCGCAGGTCGACCGTTGTCGTAAGCATACGTAAGGTTCTCGATTCGCACGAGCGGCAAATCACCAAGCGTATTTGCGTTCATATCCAAGTTCCCTCTCAGCCGGGCATGCCGATGGCGGGCACCAGCCAGTCACCCATTAAAATCCATGCGAGCACCGTGATGACAACGCCGGCTGCCGCTGCGGTACGCGCCCGGCGTGTTTCGGGAGTCACCGGCGGACGCGGTTTGGCGGTGAGCTTTCCGCTTATCCCCTTCATTTCCGCAGCCAGACCAAGATTTTCCGAGCTGCGAAGCGCTCGAAAAAGCACCGGCATCATGGCCATGCGGGCGCTCTCAAGGGGATGCATCAGCCAGAAGCGCGCATCCACCCCCTTCATGCGAAGCGCCGCCCGCACCATGCGCACGTCCTCCATGAAGGTCGGAATGAAGCGAATCATGACGGCCGCCGGCAAGTAGACGACAAACGGCAGTCGAAGCTTCTCGAGAACGGCCATCAGATCCTCCACCTTGGAAGACAAGGCCAAAACCATTACGACGTTGAGCATGGATAATCCACGCAGAAACGGAATACCGAGCGCGACGGGGCCCACCCCTGCCTGAGCACTGACGTCAATGG
>DXSO01000218.1:961-2774 GCA_019410445.1 Sutterella sp. | reverse complement strand
TTCTCAAGCAATACGCTCGGTCCGTTTACGAAAGCGCCTTGGGAATTTCTCCGGGTGCTTTCCTCTTTTTTGGATATTCAAAGTGAATCTACTGCGCAGGATTCGTTTTTACGATCGTCTTTCCACCCGACTGCTTGTTCTTACGGCAATGTGGGTTACCTTCATTATCTGTGCTGTCTGCTATCAGATGTATCTCGGGCAGAAAGTGCAGGAAGCGGGCATTTACCAATATGAGGTGGGCAGTATGCCTTCTCGTGTATATCGCCTCAATTTGTTTGCCGAACGCACGGAAAACGGACAGGAATTTGCCTCGTTGTATCGCGCGATTGATGAAAGCATGAAAAGAATCGAATCGGGCGGTTTCGGCTCGGTGTTCTTTGTGAATTGGCGTCTGGAAAGACAGGCTGTCGATTCGCTCATAGAAGAGTGGCACAACGTGATGGCGCCGGCGTTTCTGCTTGCGCGCGAGCGGGCCAAACAACTCCCTACGGCCGAGCTCGAGCGCTTCATCATTCAGATTGATGCAGTCAATCAGCAGATTGCAATCAATCGCGACAAAGCCATTCAGATTCAAAGGGCCGTGCAGACGCTGCTGATGATTCTGGCCGTCGGCAGTCTTTTCGGCATCATGTATTTTCTGCTTCGATGGGTGATTCGTCCCACGGAATATGTGCGAGGCGGTTTGTCTGCATTGCGTGAAGGCAAACTCGGAACACGTCTGCATTTGGTGGGAGCCACCGAATTTGAAGCCATCGCGGCTGACTTTAATGCGATGGCCGATCGTCTGCAGGATCTGGTTGAAAATCTTGCGGCCAAGGTCAAGGAAAAGACCGAGGCGGTGGAGGAGAAAAACAGAAACCTTTCGCATCTCTATGAGATGACGAGTTTTGTGGCTCAGCAGCACTCCATTGATGAGATGTGCGACGGGTTTGCGTGCCGCCTGATGCAATATACCGAGGCCAATGCCTGCGCTGTTTTCCTGATTGACCGCAAACGCAAACTTGTGGAATTGGCTGCAAGCAATGATCTGCCGCAGCAGACCTTTACGTGGTTTTCACTCAATCCGCTTCCTCTGGAAGCCATTGAGGACAGTTTGCGCGGTGATTTGCCGCTGCGGCTTTCCTCGGGGACCTTGGATGATTTTCTGCCGGCTTTGCGGATCAATGGTCAGGATACCTACCGAACGGCCTACGTTTTTCACGTGCGCAGCGGCAGTAAGGATCTGGGATTTTTCGTGTTGTATTTCAAACAGGATACGCAGCTTTCTCCCCAGACTTATAAGCTCTACGAGAGCTTTGGCTCACATCTTGGCGTTGCCGTCGACAGCATTCGCATGATCGAACGCGAGCAGCAGTACGCCGTGGTGCAGGAGCGCAACCTCATGGCGCAGGGGCTTCATGACTCGATTGCGCAGTCACTGTCGTTTTTGAACCTGCAGGTGCAGCTGCTCGAAAGCGGACTGCAGAGCAATGACAAGGAGCTCGTCGATACGACTGTTGCTCAGATCAAGGCGGGCGTGCAGGAGTCCTATGAAGACGTGCGTGAACTGCTGCTCAATTTCCGAGAGCGTGTGCATACGGAAAGCTTTGCTGAGGCAATCGATATCGTGATCGATCGATTTGAGTCACAGACGAAGCTGCCCGTGAAATTGACGGTGACCGGGCCTGAAGCCGTACTGACGGATCGGCAGAAGATTCAAGTGATTTTCATCATGCAGGAGGCGCTTGCCAACGTGCGCAAGCACTCCAAAGCAACACAGGTGCAGATCAATATCGACAATGGCCGCGACTTTAAGCTGGCTGTCATTGACAAC
>DXSO01000218.1:348-951 GCA_019410445.1 Sutterella sp. | reverse complement strand
ATCGATCAGGCAATTTTGCAGCAGCGCAGCAAACGCCATGTCGGTCTCAACATCATGAAGGAGCGAGCCTCGCGCATCAATGCGAAGGTGAGCGTGCAATCCGTTTCCCCGGAAATCTTTGCCAGCGGAACGTGTGTTGAGCTTATCATCAACGCATCGACCGCCTATGAGCATTCCGGAAGTCAGAACAAAGGCCGGGGGCGGGAAAACGCCTGAGCTGACGAGGGGTAGGGCATGCGTTTTGTGGTGATCTATCTTGTCCTTGCACTGCTGATCTATCTGCGCGGCATCATGCCCGTCGTACACGATCGCAAGACTCGCCTTTGGTGCATGGCTGCTGTGATGCCTGGAGCATTGTTCCCGAGCGTTGCGCGTTTTGTGGGCGGCTCCATGGTGGCACCGGACTTGCCGGCTTGGGTGATGTACGTCGGAAGTCTGTTTCAGAACTTCACGTTGCTGCTTGCGATCCTTATCGTGTTCCGAGAGGTTTTGAGTGTTGGACTGCGTATTCTGGGCGTGCCGTTCCCGTACCTTGGCAAGAATCGTCCGACAGCCGGGGCGATCCTGTTGCTATCCATTGCTCTGGCCTTGTATGGGATGTAC
>DXSO01000218.1:0-338 GCA_019410445.1 Sutterella sp. | reverse complement strand
GTACCAATCGGTCATTGGTTTGAAGGTTATTGAGAAAAGCGTGCCGATTCCCAATCTGCCGGCCGAACTCGAAGGTTTCCGTATCGCGCAGCTGAGTGATTTGCATGTCTCGTCGGTTTTTTCTGTTGATCGTGTGCGGGAAGTGGTTGAACGAACCAATGCGCTCAAGCCGGACTTGATTGCCGTAACGGGAGATCTTGTTGATGGAACGCCGCAGCGTCGTGCAGCCGATCTCGAGCCTCTCAAAGATCTGAAGGCGCGTTATGGCGTCTTTGCGGTGGAAGGCAATCACGAGCACTATGTCGATTACGACGGATGGATGAAAGTACTTCCGAATC
>DXSO01000217.1 GCA_019410445.1 Sutterella sp. | reverse complement strand
ATTGGGTGGTGGAACGCGCTTGCGTCAGCATCGACAAAGCTTCCGGCATCGTGAATGACTTCAACGACTACGCGGCCGAGATGGGCAGCGAACGTTACCCGTTGGACCTCTTCCTGAAGATCATTACGGTCAGCCTGGAAACGATGAAAATCGTAAAGACACTGCCCAAGCTAGAGATCCATCCGTTGGATAAATAAAGGAAGGTCTGAGCAAGTGCCAATTTTTATGACTGCAACCGGAAAATCCGGACCAAACACATAAATTCGGTTGTTTACAGTCTAAAAATTGGCAGTTTATGCTGTTTTTAGTGGAAATTTCCACAATATAGGCACAATTAGGCCGTCAATCTCTTCAGGTAACAATCGAAAGTGAAGAGATTGCAGAGCGCCAGCATCGTATTGATGCGATGCGCATTCTTCGCAATGCCGCGATACCGGGTCTTGCGGTACGACATCTGAAGCTTCACACGCGCAAAGACATGCTCAACCTTGCAGCGGACGCTGGACTTGAAGTGCTCGATTTTGCGGATAAGATCTTCAGCCGAGCGTCCTTTCAAAACTCCAGGCCGCAGGTTGATCCGGTACGAGCGCTTTTCTGCTTCCTTATCGGTCTGGAATTCTTCGCGTTTTCCCATCCCGACATAGCCGGCATCGCCGTACACCTGCTCTGTCTCTGACGGTATCAGTTCCCGGGCACGGCTGATGTCATGCTCGTTGGCAGGTCCGTAGACGGCATTCGTGACGATGCCGATGATGTCGTCGGTGGCGACGTGCATCTTCATGCCGAAATGCCACGTATTTCCCTTTTTGCCGCTCGACATCTCCGGATCCCGCTTGTGATCGCGATTCTTTGTTGAGCTCGGAGCCTCAATGAAGCTGGCATCAACAATGCGTCCTTTGGAGAGCACCAGTCCGGCAGCGGTGATGCCGGCGTTGACTCGTTCAAGGACCTGCTTGCCGAGGTTGTGCTTCTCGAGCAGATGACGGAACTGGGAATCGTGGATTCGTCCGGCGTACGGTCCGCCAGCGCCAATCCCACGAATTTTCGAGCAGTAGAGTTCTCGTGAAGAAAGTCCTCCATCTGGGGATCGCTCATGTTGTAGGCGATCTGAAGCAGATGGATCCGGAGCATCAGCTCAAGAGGGAAAGGCTGCCGGCCGCGGCGGCCTGACTCGTAGTAGAAGGGCTGAATCAGTGCAAGAAGGTCTGACCAGGGGACAAGCTTTTCCAACCGTTCGGTGAGGCGTTCCGTACGGGTTTTGCGGGTTTTCCGGCGAAGACTGGTTTCAAGGTCTGAAAACGAAAGCTGTTCCATCAGAAGCCTCTCGCAAATCTATTCATGATAGATATATTCTATTATATATTTGATATTTATACAATTAATGCATTATCTTTCGATTTGCTCAGAGCATCCCTAAAAAATTTTGCCCAGCTCATAGCCGGCTGCGCTCTTGATGAGCGTCAGCGGCGTTGGTTTTATGGGTTTCTAGCCAGCGAGATTGGGTAC
The DNA here is from genome assembly GCA_019410445.1 of Sutterella sp. Lineage (GTDB taxonomy): Bacteria > Pseudomonadota > Gammaproteobacteria > Burkholderiales > Burkholderiaceae_F > Duodenibacillus. The sequence continues at coordinate 1,268 of DXSO01000217.1, read as the reverse complement.
GGGGGATCTGCTGCAGTTGCGCGCTCACTAGGTGTTTCTCCGATTACCGTCAAGGCGGGCCTGCAAGAGGTCGCGGGATCTGGGGAGCGCCCAGACATAAAAAAATTGCCCAAGGGGCGCATTCGTCGAGCAGGCGGAGGCCGCAAGCGCGCAGATCAAAGCCAGCCAGGCATGAGGGAGAGTTTGAATATTCTTCTGGAAAGCTCTACCGCAGGGGATCCTATGCGCGTGATTCTCTGGACAACGCTCAGCTTGAGAAAAATTGCCGAACACCTTGAAAAACAAGGTGTTCAAGGCAAGCCACACGCTAGTAGCGTCCTTGTTGTCAGAAATGGGCTACAGCAGGCAAGTGAATCAAAAAATGATTCAGCTCGGAAAGCCTCATCCTGATCGAGACGCGCAATTTCAGTTCATCAATAGGAAGTCAGAAGAATTTCTGTCTCTTGGCTTGCCTGTGATCTCAGTAGATTGCAAGAAGAAAGAAAATCTTGGGAATTTCAAAAACAATGGTCAAGAATATCGTCCCAAGGGAGAACCCAGACATACGTATGATCACGACTGGCTGATCAAGGAGCTTGGAAAAGTAGCGCCTTACGGGGTCTATGTTTTGAATGACAACACGGGATTCGTCAACGTGGGGCAGTCTGCGGATACTGCAGAATTCGCTGGGGAAAGCATTAGCCGATGGTGGCATTACATCGGCGAGGAAAACTTCCCCGGCGCAAAGAAACTGTATGTCGTTTGTGATGGTGGAGGCAGCAATGGCTGTCGAGTTCGTCTATGGAAATATGTTCTCGCTGTTTTCGCGGAATTTTATGGGTTGGAGGTACATGTATCGCACCTTCCGCCCGGGACTTCCAAATGGAACAAAGTAGAACATAGGTTGTTCTCTTACATTTCGAAGAACTGGGCAGGCAAGCCTCTGATTGATATCCAAACCGTCGTCTCGCTCATCGCCAGTACCTCGACGAAAACAGGATTAAAGGTCGTGTGTCAACCAGATAACAATGTGTACTTACGGGGTGTGGCCATAACGGACGAGGAATTTGACCGGATACTCTTGGAACCCGTTGGTGACTTCGGGAACTGGAACTACATCATCCGCGGGTTCAAGAAGGGCAACTAAATAAGTTTATTTATTTACTATTCCTTAGCGAAACGCATTGCGCGTTTCATACATTGCTTCATCCGGTGGCATAGCACGAGAGACAACGGGAGAGATAATCTGCGAAGGTGCGCCGGTATCTGTTGTTTTATCACAACATCGT
>DXSO01000216.1 GCA_019410445.1 Sutterella sp. | reverse complement strand
GTACGAGTATCTGCGGGAACTCAATTGGGGTGTATTCAAAGAACGCTATCTCAAATATGTGTGGCTGATGCTGGGAGTCATTCTGTTGGGCATTGTCCATATTCTCCGCACCCGTCGACTTGTTCGCATTCGAACGCAGCAGCTGTCCGATGCACTTGTTCGTCAGGCAAGGCTCGAAAAAGAGGCCCGCATCAGTCGACAACGTCTTTCCGCCGTTGAACGCGCCGGCGTCGTCTCTCAAATGTCGGCTCTGTTGGCTCATGAAGTCATGCAGCCTCTGACTTCGCTCATCAACTTTGCTGCCGGACTGCGAACCTACACACATCAGAAATTCGGTTCCGACTCCGTTGTCGAGCATGCAACGGACGTCATCACCGAAGAAGCTCAGCGCATTTCCGATATCGTCGATCGTGTACGCAGCTATGCCAAAAACCAACAATCTCCTCGAGAATGTGTTCGTATCTCAGAAATCGTTCAAGACGCTCTTCACACCTTCAGTCACACGACGACCGCCGACGGCATTTCCGTGCACACGGAACAGCGCTCGGATCCGCGTGTTGAAGTCAACCGTCTCGAGTTGGAACTGATACTCGTCAATCTCATGAAAAACGCTGCCGCGGCAATGGCAAATTCATCGGAAAAAACGCTCCGCATCATCCTGTCCGTCGACACCGATGAGATGGCCGTAATCACAGTAATCGATACGGGAGGAACGATGTCCGACGAGACGTTTCGTCAGCTCACTCTGCCGATTGCCAGCATTAAGGAAGACGGTCTGGGATTAGGATTATCACTATGCAAATCCATCGCCGAACGCCACGGCGGTAAATTGGAATTCAAGCGCCTTAGCTGCGGACTAAGCGCAGCGGTGAAACTACCGATTTCGGAGGAACCCTCATCATGACCGTTCGCTCGGACCTGACGCCGATCGTGCGCGTTGTCGACGATGATGCACGCGTACGTGAATCCGTCGCCTTTATTCTTCGTTTAGCCGGATGGCAGACGGAAGAGTATGCAAATGCCCTGGAGTTTCTTGAACGCAATGATCCGCAGCGGCCCGGATGTCTGGTTCTGGATATCCGAATGCCGGAAATGAGCGGATTGGAACTGCAAAGTGAACTCAAGCGGCGCAATCTGACTCTTCCCATTTTGTTTCTAACGGGTCACGGCGACGTTGAAACAGCCGTCATGGCACTCAAGCGCGGTGCCGCCGACTTTCTTTCCAAACCCATGGATCCGGAAAAACTTCCCAAAGCAGTCGGCAAACTCGTAGCTTGGCACGTGAGTTTGAGCAAACAAATTGAAGAAAAAGAGCGCATTCTTCGCCTTTTTTCGCAGCTCACCGACAAGGAAAAAGAAGTTTGCCGTCACGTTGCCGGTGGTTTGAGCAACAAGGAGATTGCAGCTGCTCTCGGCTCTTCCGAACCAACGGTAAAGTCACACCGCGCACGAATCTGCTCCAAACTGAATCTCAAGTCGGCCGTTGAAATCGCTGCAATGCTGAGAACCATCGATTCTCCTGTTGAAACAACCTATCCCATCGGTACGACGGAGCCAACATGATCAACAGACGCAGTTACTTGGCAGCAGTCGGCGCTGCAGCTTTGGGCAGTCTTCTGCCGGGTTGGGCTCAATCGTCCGAGACGCAGACTTATGACGTCATCGTCATCGGTGCCGGCGCGGCAGGCTGCTCGGCGGCATTGGCGGCAGCCGAACTCGGAGCCCGTGTTTTGGTGTTGGAAAAACAAGCCATGGTCGGCGGCAACACCCGAGTCTCGGGCGGCTTCTACGCAGCCGTTGATCCCAAACGACAGGCTGCATTGGGAATCGAAGACAGTTTCGAGCGATTCGAGCGTCAGATTCTTGAAAACGGCGGCGGTCGATCAGACCCGAAGCTAGCTCGCATTCTGGCGCGCGGTGCAACCGAGATGTTGCTTTATCTGGAAAGTCTCGGCGTTCGTTTTCAAGATGAAATCATTGAAATCTACGGCGCACATTGGCGACGATGCCACAAGCCCGCCATGCCCAATGGCGAGGGCTACATCAACATTCTTCACGCAGCAGCCCTGCGCTTCGGAGCAAAAATTCTGACTCAGGCTCCTGCAACACGTCTGCTGACGCATGCAGGACGAGTCGTTGGCGTTGAGTTCAGCCAAAACGGTGAATTGAAAAAGGCTTTTGCCCAATGTGCGGTCATCTGCACAAGCGGCGGATTCGGAGCCAACACAGAAATGGTGTCGCAATACTTCCCTGCTCTTGCCTCGCTTTCGCACGACAACACACCGGGCTCCACCGGAGAAGTTCTGCTGATGGCACAAAACGCAGGCGCTCAGCTCATTGACATGGATCTGATCCAATGCCTTCCCGGATGTCCTCCCAATCGAACCCATCGGGTTCGCCTTCACAATGACGTGAGCCGATTCATTTTCGTTGATTCCGAGGCCAATCGTTTTGTTCGGGAGGATGATCGCCGAGACGTGCTCAGAGACAAAATTCTCGCCTTGCCCAACCACACGGCTTTCAGCAGCGTAGACGCCGACGGCTTGCGCTCATACGACATTCTGATGCAAAAGGAAACCGTCCTTGGAGTAGAAACCGGCGATGCCTGGTGCGGAGAAACCATCGAAGAATTGGCTCTGGCCATGGGACTGCCGCCTCATAAACTCAGACAAACCGTAGATGAATACAACGAGGGCATTCGCCGCGGTTCGGATGCTTTCGGGAAAGCACGATCCAAACTCACGCATGAAATCAAAACTCCCCCTTTCTGGGGATGCTATGCCGCAATGACCATCCACTACAC
>DXSO01000215.1 GCA_019410445.1 Sutterella sp. | reverse complement strand
CGAACAAGTTCAGGCACTCAGCGCAAACGGCATACAAACAGCTCTTGCCGTGGTTTTAGTCGGCGACGATCCGGCCAGCCAAGTCTATGTTCGCAATAAAATCAAAGCTTGCGCCGATACCGGCATTCGCTCTCTGGAGTTCAGAATGCCTGCGGAAACGACGCAGCAGGAGTTGCTGGCAAAAATCGCCGAACTCAATGCCGATGAAACCGTCGACGGCATCCTCGTGCAATTGCCTCTTCCTGCACAGATCGATTCGGAAGCCGTCATCTCAGCCATTGATCCGCTCAAAGATGTCGACGGCTTTCATGTTGCCAACGCAGGCGCCCTTTTGACCGGAAAAGAAGGCTTTGTCCCCTGTACCCCTTATGGCGTGATGCGCCTCATTGAAAAATCCGGCGTCAATCCCGCCGGCAAAACAGCCGTCGTGATCGGCCGAAGCAACATCGTAGGCAAACCGATGGGCTTGCTGCTGTTGGCTGCCAACGCAACTGTAACAATCGCGCACAGCCGAACCCCGGATCTCTCCGCTCTGACGCGCTCTGCCGATATCGTCGTGGCAGCCGTCGGCTGTGCAAAACTCGTCAAAGCCGACATGATCAAACCCGGTGCCGTCGTTATCGACGTCGGCATGAATCGCGATGAAAACGGAAAACTTTGCGGTGACGTTGATTTTGAAGACGTCAAAAACGTCGCCGGCTACATCACCCCCGTGCCGGGCGGTGTCGGCCCCATGACGATCGCCATGCTGATGCACAACACCGTTACGGCCGCTCAGAAACGCCGCCGCATCTCTCTTTGATCTGATTTTTGATTTCAAATTTCCAATGAGCAATCCCCTGATCGAACAAGGCGAGCTTTTAAACTGGCCCGCCATCAAAACCGAACACATCACCCCGGCTCTCGATGTTCTTTTGGCTCGAGCCTCTGAAACGGTCACCGCCGTAACCGCACCGCAAACTCCTGCCACTTGGACGGATGTCGTCGAGCCGCTTGAAAGCGCTCTTGAAAAGCTTGGCCGAGCCTGGTCTGCCGTCGGCCACCTCACGGGCGTTATGGACAGCGAAGCACTGCGCGAGGTCTACAACACCAATCTGCCTCGTATGACTCAGTTTTACATTGAACTGTCTCAAAACGACGCTCTGTTTCAAAAATACAAAGCCATTGAAAACTCCGAGGCTTTTGCTCTGCTCAATGCCGGACAGCAGCGCATTCTCAAGCGCGAGATCCGCGACTTCCGCCTCTCCGGTGCCGAACTCAGCGCCGAACCCAAGACTCGACTCAAGGAGCTCGGCCAGCAAGATGCCGCCCTGAGTCAGAAGTTCAGTGAAAATCTTCTCGATGCAACGAATGCCTTCGTGCTCGACATCGACGATATCAATCAACTCGACGGCATTCCTTCGGACGTCATCGACATGTACGCCGAAAATGCCAAGGCTGCAGGTCTGAGCGGCAAATGGCGCATCACGCTGCAGATGCCGAGTTATCTGCCTGCGATGCAGTATGCCAATAACGCGGCTCTGAGAGAAAAGCTTCACAAGGCTTACTCAACAAGAGCTTCGGAATTCGGTCCCAGCGAAAAAGACAACACGCCTTTGATTCGCACTCTTCTTAAAAACCGTCGCGAAGAGGCCAAGCTGCTGGGCTTTAAAAATTTCGCCGAACTCTCGCTCGTTCCGAAGATGGCCGAAAGTCCCGCTGCCGTTGAAAGCTTTCTCAGCGAACTGGCTTCCAAAGCTCGGGCCAAAGGCTTGGCCGACTGGCAGGAAGTGCTTGCATATGCCAGCGAAAAACTCGGACTGAAAACCGTACAGCCCTGGGATGCAGCCTGGGTTTCCGAATCACTGCGCAGAGCCAAATATGCCTACAGCGATCATGAAGTCAAGCGCTACTTCACCCTGCCGGCTGTTTTCAACGGTTTGTACCGCTTGGTTGAAAAACTCTTTGACGTACGCATCAGTCAAGACAGCGCGCCGGTTTGGCACGAAGACGTCACTCTTTGGAAAATCACAAACCCCAAAGGCGAACTGATCGCACGCTTTTACACCGACTTGTATGCTCGTCCGAGCAAGCGAGGCGGCGCATGGATGGACAGCGACACCTCGTTCTGCGTACGCAGTGACGGCTCCGTTCGCACTCCCGTAGCCTACCTTGTCTGCAACTTCTCCCGTCCGGTTGCCGGAAAACCCGCCCTGCTTACTCACGACGACGTCACCACGCTGTTCCACGAATTCGGCCACGGCCTTCACCACATGCTTTCTCGCGTGCCTCAGGCCCAGCTCTCCGGCATCAACGGCGTGGAATGGGATGCCGTTGAAATGCCCAGCCAGTTTATGGAAAACTGGACGTGGAACTACGAAACTCTCAAAACACTCTCGTCACACATCGACACCGGAGAGCCGCTTCCAGAGGAACTCTTTGCCAAGATGCTTGCCGCCAAAAACTTCCAAAGCGGCATGTTTTGCCTGCGTCAGCTTGAATTCGCGCTTTTCGACCTGCGTATCCACGATGACAATGAAACCGATCACGCTGAAGATTTCGAACAGGTGCTTGATGCCGTTCGCCGGGAAGTTGCCGTCGTGCCTGCAGCCGACTACTCGCGTTTTGCACAAAGCTTCGGGCATATCTTCGCCGGCGGTTACAGTGCGGGCTACTACAGCTATAAATGGGCTGAGGTGCTCTCGGCGGATGCTTTCAGCGCCTTTGAAGAAGAAGGCCTCTTCAATCCGGCAACCGGCAAGCGTTGGCTCGATGAAGTTTTAAGCCGCGGCTCTTCAAGAGCTGTCTCTTATACACATCTGACGCTGC
>DXSO01000214.1 GCA_019410445.1 Sutterella sp. | reverse complement strand
GTTTTGAAAACACGCACTACATGCTCGGAACGGCAGCCGGTCCGCACCCCTATCCGACGATCGTGCGCGAGTACCAGAAAATCATCGGCGAAGAAGCCAAGCAACAACTGCTGGAAGTCGAACATCGCCTGCCCGATGCCGTTGTCGCCTGCGTTGGAGGCGGCTCCAATGCCATCGGCATATTCACCGACTTCGTCAAAGAAAACAATGTCCGGCTCATCGGCGTGGAGCCGGGCGGCTTGGGCGTTGAAACGGGAGAGCACGGCGCTCCGCTCGGACACGGCCAGGAAGGGATCTTTTTCGGCGCACGCTCCTTCAATATGCAGACCAAAGACGGCCAGATCAAGGAGTCGTACTCGATTTCAGCGGGACTTGACTTCCCATCCGTAGGCCCCGAACACGCCTATCTGCAAAGCATCGGGCGTGCGCAATACGTCAACGCCACCGACGAGGAAGCACTTCTGGCATTCCGCGATCTTTGTCTGCACGAAGGAATCATTCCCGCTTTGGAAAGCAGTCACGCTTTGGCTCACGCACTGCGCATGATCCGCTCCGAACCCGACAAAGAACAAATCATCCTGTGCAATCTATCCGGTCGAGGCGACAAAGATGTCAACCAGATTCTGGATCGTTTCGAGCGCATCGGCCTTTTCAAGGACGGTCACATGAACCGCGAGGCCTACATCAATGCCACAACGCTTTAAAGCCATTACGACAACCGTTCAACAATCAGGATTTCATCATGACCGATCGTTTTGCAACACTTTTCGCCGCTTTGAAAAACAAGCAGGAAGGCGCGTTGGTTCCCTTCATCAATCTTTGCGATCCGACGCCGGAAAAAAGCCTCGAGATTCTGGAAACACTTACGGCCGCAGGAGCCGATGCGTTTGAGCTCGGCATTCCCTTCTCCGATCCGAGTGCCGACGGGCCCGTTATCTGCATCAGTTCCAAACGTGCGCTTGCCAACGGCTCGAACACTCAAAAATGCATGGACGTCGTTCGTCGCTATCGAGCCAAACATCCCGATGTGCCGATCAGTTTGATGATCTACATCAACTTGGCTTATGCTCCGGGACTCGAGAACTTTTTTGCCGATTGTCACGAAGCCGGCATTGACGCCGTGCTGATTCCGGATATTCCAAGCTCAATGCGCGCCAACGAATCCGAATGGGATTTCGCCGCACGCAAGCACGACATTGATTTGATCAGCCTTGTGCCGCCAAACGCCGATGACGACAAAGTCCGACTGATTTCTCAGCACAGTGACGGATACATCTACCTGATGTCTCGAAACGGCGTCACCGGTACGGATAAAACGGCAGGCATGCCGACCAATCATGTCGTCAAACTGATGAAAGAGGCCGGCGCCGCACCCGCCCTGCTCGGATTCGGCATCAGCAAACCCGAGCATGTCGCCGCAGCGATGCAGCATGGAGTGGCCGGCGTGATCGTCGGTTCGGCCTATGTCCGCATCATCAATGAAAACCTCGATGATGCAAATCAGCTTCGCAAAGCCCTTACGGACTATACGGCAAGCATGAAAGCCGCCACGATCGGAGCTCTGCTCCCGTAGTCGCACTTTGCGTCCTGTACGAAAAAGACCTCGACGGATCAATGCCTCGAGGTCTTTCTGTCTGCCTTTTATAAAGTGATCAATACTTCACAAGTTAATCTCAAAAGAGTGCCCCCTGACGATCATCCTCGGCAGCAACGGGCGAACTAACAGACAAGCCCAAAAGTCGCACGCCGCGCGCCGGAATGTCGACATCGGCCAAAAGTGCAAGAGCAGCCTGAACAATGGACTGACGATCCGTAAACGGTCGATCCGCAGACAGACTGCGCGTGACCGTCGTGAAATTAAAAAATCGCACTTTGAGCGTGAGCGTGGTTCCCACAAAGCGGCTGCGCTCAAGCCGCTTGAGCAGATCATCAGCCAATACTCCGATTTCTTCACACACCAACGAGCGATCCGGAATATCCACTTCGTAGGTAACTTCGCAGCCCACGCTCTTGCGGACACGCTCGGGCATCACGGCTCGATCATCAATTCCGCGCGCAAACTTGTAGTACGTCAATCCGGCCTGACCAAAATGCAGCAAAAGCGCTTCAAGCGGCATCCGGAGCAGATCAGCTCCCGTTTTAACCCCCATCTGCAGAAACTTTTCTTCGGTGACGGGACCGACTCCCCAGAAGGCCTTGATGGGGAGCTGCTCAATGAAGTGCTGAGCTCGCAGCGGATGAATCGTGCACAGCCCGTCGGGCTTGCGCCAGTCGGAGGCAACCTTGGCCAAAAACTTGTTGTAGGACACACCTGCACTGGCAACCAAGTGCAGCTCATTGCGAATGTCGGCCTTGATTCGCTTGGCAACATCCACTCCGAGTTCAATCCCCAATTTATTGTTGGTCACGTCGAGATACGCTTCATCAATCGAAATGGGTTCGACAAGATCGGTGTAGCGGTGAAAAATCTCCCGCACCTGCATCCCGACCTCTTTGTAATGACTCATGCGCCCTTCGACAAACACCAACTGCGGGCAGAGCATCTTGGCTCGTGAACTCGGCATGGCGCTGTGAACGCCGAATTGGCGCGCTTCGTAACTGGCCGTCGCCACCACGCCTCGTGAATCGGCATGCCCGACGGCAACGGGTTTTCCGCGCAGCTCTGGACGATCACGCTGCTCGACGGAAGCATAAAAAGCATCCATGTCGATGTGAATGATCTTTCGGCTGGTGTCGTTTTCAAAAACTGGAGAAGGTATCGTCATGGACGAAAGCTTAACGGGGTTTGAGTCTGAATTGCTCGACAAAT
>DXSO01000213.1 GCA_019410445.1 Sutterella sp. | reverse complement strand
AGATGTGTATAAGAGACAGGCGTTGTGGGCAGATGGTAGAACTCAGATGCAGAATTCGGGCGAGCTGCAAGGAAATAGGAGGTCACCGGACGATCGGTGATGACGGCCTTGCAGCCTTTGTTGTTGAGTTCGAGGAATGCATCATTGATGGTGTTGAAATTACGAACCTTGGCACCGGGCACTTTGGCTGCGCGCATCGAGCCGGAAGTGCCGATCTGAGCACAGATGGTGCAGTTCTCGATATCTTTGACGCTCTTGATCGAGTCTTTGTCTTCCGCGCGAATCAGGATCGACAAGCCTGAAATGTAGTAAGGCTTGGTGAAGAGAACTCGTTTGGCGCGCTCCGGCGTAATCGTAAATGCGGAAGCACCGAGGTCGTGCATTCCGGTCAGAAGCGACGGAATAATGGCGTCGAATCCCATGTTCGTAACTTCGAGCTTGCGGCCGGTTTCCTTGGCAACATACTCGAGAAGGTCAATTTCGAAACCTTTGAGGTTGCCCGTTTCGCTGTCAAAGAATACAAAAGGCGCATACGTGCTTTCACAGGCCATGCGCAAAAGCTTGGCGTCTTGAGCCTGAGCGTGAGTCGAAGTCAAAGCTGCAAACGCGCAGACGGCGGCGAGCAGGTGTTTTTTCATTTAAGGATGCCTCCCGATTGTTTTTGTTATGCGCCGCTTAGCGTAATGCAATTTTTTAATTTGGGAAATACGTTGTTTGCTTTAGTTGAAGTGACAAAAAGAATGCATCAAAGAGATGGAGAGACCGTAGGGTTGGTATGTTTTTGCTATCAAAACAAATCTGAATTGAGGTGTTTTGCCGCTAATTTTTGAGACGCTATTGATAAAACAAAATGACGAAGCATCTTTTTGATGTCTCGGACAAGAGAAAATCAGATCATTAGGGTATACGCGAATGTCTGAATGACTGCGGCTGACTCAAGGATGCTGAAAAACACACAACCCCCCTTGTTCAATCAAGGGGGGTTGTGTGCTTATGAACGATTGTTCGCGTCAATTACTTGACGATTTGCGCTTTTGCAGCCGGCTTAACCAAAAGGTTGGGTTTGGTCTGGGACGGTGAGGGCAGCGGAGCAATGTGGGCGCCTTCTCCGTACTTGGCGCGCAGCTCATCCATGTAGCCGAAATCAAGCGCACGCTGCGTACATGCTTCCACGCAAACAGGCTTTGCACCTTTGGCAAGACGATCGGCGCAGGCATCGCATTTGGTCATTTTGCGAGCCTTTTCATCGAGCTGCGGCGCGCCGTAGGGACAGGCCATGCGACATGCACCGCAACCGATGCACTTGGCGCGATCGATGAGGACGAGTCCGCCGAGTTCAGGATGTTTGGCGTGAGCCTTTGTCGGGCAGACCTTCACGCATGCAGGATCATCGCAATGGTTGCACGAGACGGAGACATAGCCGTGGAAGACATCCTGATGCCAGGCACCGCTGAGTCGATCCTGACGCCAGCCGCCGGTTTCATAGCCGGTGACATGGCGGAAAAATCGGCCGTCTTCGAGTCCGTTTTTGTCTGCGCAGGCAATCTGGCAGGCCTTGCATCCGGTGCAGCGGGATGCGTCGAAATAGAATCCGTACTGTTTCATTTTCTAACTCTCCCGACTTCAGATCTTCTGAACTTGCACGAGGTTGGTGTGCGAGGGGTTGCCCTTGGCAAGGGGCGAAGCATCGAGCATCGTAAGCGTATTGACGCATGCTCCCTTATCAACGCCCTGAGCGTCGGGTTTGTACCACGCCCCTTGAGGCAGCGCCACCAGATGAGGAATGATGCGGTTGGTGACCAATGCCGGAATTTCAATCACGCCGCGATCATTGAATACGCGCACGCGATCGCCCGTTTTGATGCCGCGCGGCTGAGCGTCAACGGGGTTGATCATCAGCTCGTCGGGATGCGCAGCTCTCAGCCAAGGAACATTGTGGTAGGTTGAGTGCGTGCGGCCTGCGCCGTGATAACCGTAAAGCTCAAGCGGGTACTTTTTCTCTGCCGGGTCGCCCTGAGAGAGCATTTCGCATGTAGCAATGAACTGCGGAATCGGATGAATTTCCTGTCCCTTCTGCTTGGGAAGTTCCCAGCTGCGAGCGATGTCGGCCAAGCGCTCGGAGTAGATTTCAATCTTGCCCGAAGGAGTGGGAAGGGGATTTTTCTTGGGATCTTCGCGGAAGGCCTTGAGCACAATGCCGTCGTCATTGCCCATACGGTACTTGATGATGCCCTGCTGCCAGAACTTTTCAAAGCTCGGGAACTTGTCGGCGTCAGCCAGACTCTGAGCCTTCTTGACGGTCTGCTCGTAGCCCCAACGCAGCCATTGCTTGTAGGTGCGGCCTTCGGTGTATTTGTCTTCAACACCGAAGCGTTTGGCCATTTCGCGCATGATTTCAAAATTGGGTTTTTGATCCCAGAGAATATCCGCGGCCTTGGGGCAGGCAATCAGGTAATTATAGTCGCCGACGGCATAGGCATCCGCTTCAAGTTCATCGATTTCCTGATTCATCGTATCGGGAAGGATGTAGTCGGCGAATTGAGCGCTAGGCGTCATCTGATTGTCGACCACAACGATGGTCTCGACTAGTGAGTCGTCCTCAAGAATCTTTCGAAGCTGATTGATTCCGCCGTGCTGATTGATCAGTGTGTTGCCCTGAGTATTCCAGATGAACTTGATGTTGTGGGTGAGGTGATCGACACCCCGCACCCCGGCATTTTTAGCCGTCATCGATTTGGCGTCCGTAATCGCCTTGGGCCACAGAAAGATGGGGAACGATGCCTTAACCGGATTTTTGCCGACAGGCAAGCCGGTGT
>DXSO01000212.1 GCA_019410445.1 Sutterella sp. | reverse complement strand
TGGGCTCGGAGATGTGTATAAGAGACAGTATCAAGCATGAACTGAGCAAGCGCACGATGCAGCTTGGCCACTTGACCCTTCATGTAGCAGAAACGGGAACCGGAAAGCTTGGCGGCGGTATCGAAGTCCAGCCCCAGCGGAGCACCCACATCAACGTGATCCTTCACGGGGAAATCAAAGGTGCGCGGCGTACCCCAGCGATACTGCTCGACATTGTCGCGCTCGTCACGGCCCACCGGAACGGACTCGTGGGGAAGATTCGGAATGCTCATCAGCAGTTCATTGAGACGTTCGCGCACGCTATCGAGCTGCTGGGACAAAGCGCTGAGCTTTTCAGGAATAGCTGCGGCTTCAGCCATAAACTGAGCAGCGTCTTCTCCCTTGCTCTTGGCAATGCCAATCTGCTTGGAGAGCTGGTTGCGCATGGCCTGCAGCTCTTCTGTTTTGCTCTGAACTTCCTTGCGTTCGCTCTCAAGCGCGTTGAATTCCTTTTCGGGGAAGTCGAAGGGACGCGTCTTCAAACGAGCGATCACTTCGGGAAGCTGCTTGCGCAGCATATTAATATCAAGCATTTCTAACCTTCGATGATTGGATTGTCGGCATCGGTAACTTTCCGCAGGTCAATACCCAACGGCTCGAGCCGAAATAAACAAATCTTCCATTGCATTGCGAGAATGCAGACAATCGTAAATTTTAGCACTGCCCCGACTAACGCTTTCTCGCCTTTCCTTGTTTGGCCGCTATGGCGTTGAGCTCTCTGAGCCGCGCAAGCTTTTCTCCGATCTTGATTTCCAGTCCTCGATCCGTCGGCTGGTACCAACGCATCCCTTCGAGTTCCTCAGGCAGATAAATCTCACCGGCGGCAAACGCTCCCGGCTCATCATGCGCGTACCGATATCCATCACCGTAACCGAGCTCTCCCATGAGCTTGGTCGGAGCATTTCTCAAATACATCGGCACAGGTCTCGTACCATCTTCCCGAACAAAAGCCCTCACAGCGTTATAAGCGTTGTAAACCGCATTGCTCTTGGCTGCCACCGCCAAATACACGGCTGCCTGAGCCAACGCAAGTTCCCCTTCGGGAGACCCTAAGCGCTCGTAAATGTCGGCGGCGTTGAGGGCTACTTCCGTTGCTCGGGGATCGGCAAGGGAAATATCCTCAATGGCCATTCGCATCAAGCGTCTGGCGATATAACGAGGATCACAGCCCCCGTCGAGCATTCGGCACATCCAATAGAGTGCAGCATCCGGATCTGACCCCCGTACGCTTTTATGCAATGCGCTGATCTGATCGTAGAAATTCTCTCCGCCCTTATCAAAACGACGCAGACTTGAAGGCAAAGCGCTTCGCAGAAAATCTTCGTCAATAACCGTCAGACTGCGATCCATCGCCATGCCACAGGCCACTTCCAGGGCGTTAAGGCAACGCCTGGCATCCCCATCGGCCGCGCCGATGACAATCTGACGCGCTTGAGGCGTAAGCGTCAATCCGGAAAACTCTCGCTCCAATGCGCGGTCAATAAGTTCTGAAACCTCTTCGGGAGAAAGCGACTCAAGCACATAAACAGCCGCTCGGCTCAGCAATGCGGAGTTGACTTCAAAGGAAGGGTTTTCGGTCGTCGCCCCGACAAAAATAAACAACCCCGATTCAACATGCGGCAAAAAGGCATCCTGCTGACTTTTATTGAAGCGATGCACTTCGTCGACGAACACAAGCGTAGGGATATGCTTCTGCACCATCGTAATGCGCGCTTCCTCAACCGCTTCTCGAATTTCCTTGACGCCGCTCAAAACTGCCGAAATAGCGATAAACGGCAAACCGAAAGCATCGGCCATCAGGCGAGCCAATGTCGTCTTTCCGACTCCCGGGGGTCCCCACAAAATCATGGAATGCGGCCGGTGCGTTTCAAACGCAACGCGCAAGGGCTGCCCCGGCCCCAGAAGTTTTTTCTGTCCGACGACTTCATCAATGGTCTTGGGACGCATGCGCTCGGCCAAGGGCGCCAACTTATTCAACAGCAAAGCAGCTCTTGAGGCTGCTTTGCTTGCCGCCGCCGTTTTCACGGGCTGCTCGGGCTCGAATCCCTCAAATAAATCCTGCGGCATCTTCTCTTTTTAACCAATCAAAAGGACGCGACGGCATTTCGCTTCGCAAACGCCGTCATGTCCGAAACGCTCGATCAATGAGTATCCTGAAGAATATCCGCTCCTTGCGGAATCTTGAAGGCAAAAACAGCCGCATCCACCTTTTCATTGGTGCGGACCTGCGTAAAACGAAGCGTCACCGTCTGCCCGAAGTGGTCAAACAGCCGCATCGCAGCCATACGACCTTTCTCATCAAAGCCGATTTCAAAACGCTTGTATGTGAAATCCTCAACGCGCGGCTGCGCTGAAACCCAGTCCAAACCATCGTCACCGCTTATATCGGCAAGCTGAAAACTCTTTTCTATGTCCCCTTGCCCGAACAAAACGGAAGCCGGAGAAGAACGAACAGCGTCCGTCAGCTTACGCACGGTCACTTGGTTGAGATCCGGATCCCATACATAAACGGTCTTGGCATCTGAAACTATGGTCTGCGGATAGGGCTTTGTCGTCTGCCAAACAAATTTTCCCGGACGCTCAAAGACAAATGTACCGGTTGATTGGCCACCGTTAACCGGTCCGTTTTTATCAATCACCTGCTGCGAAAAGGCTCCCTGCGCCGTTGTTGTACCGGCAACGAAAGCCAATAGCGCAGCCTTTCCGGATCCGGCCACTGCGGCACTCGAGCTGATTGACAAAGCAGCTAGGGCGGAAAACCACAGGATTCGATTCATCACAACGCCTCCGAATTGTCCTTTACCAATACTTCTCGTTTGCCGGCCGGATTGGGT
>DXSO01000211.1 GCA_019410445.1 Sutterella sp. | reverse complement strand
TGACGATCTCGCTCATGAGTGGGGACTTGCCGATAATGAATTCGAACCTTACGGTTGGGACAAGGCCAAGCTGACCCTCAATGCCGATCGCCAGGCCAAGGCCAAGCTCATCCTTGTGACGGCCACCTCGGGCATGCCTGCCGGTTCCGGTAAGACCACAACGTCAATTGCTTTGGCTCAAGCCCTTAATCGTCTGGGCAAAAAAGCCGTTTTGGCATTGCGTGAACCCTCCCTTGGCCCCGTCTTCGGCATGAAGGGCGGCGCCGCCGGCGGTGGCTACTCCCAAGTGCTTCCGATGGAATCCGTCAATCTGCATTTCACTGGCGACTTCCACGCCATCACGGCAGCCAACAACCTCATCGCCGCACTGATTGATAATGCACGTCATCAGCGCCAAATCGACCTCAAAGAAGTCACCTGGCGCCGAGTGCTTGACGTCAATGACCGTCAGCTGCGCAACATCGTGACCGGTCTCGGCGGCAGTGCCAACGGTACCCCCTCTGAAGCAGGCTTTGACATCACGGCAGCCAGTGAACTGATGGCCGTGCTTTGCTTGGCAACGGATCTCGACGATCTGCGTGCCCGTATCGACCGTCTGGTTTTGGGCATCAAACGTGACGGCACGCCTTATACCTGTGCCGAACTTGGCGCCACAGGCTCAGTCATGGCCCTGCTGCTTGATGCCATGAAGCCCAATCTCGTGCAGACCTTGGAAGGCACGCCCGCACTTGTTCACGGCGGCCCCTTTGCCAACATTGCGCACGGCTGCAACTCGGTTGCCGCTACGCTTGCCGCCATGAAACTTGGTGAGTACGCCATCACCGAAGCCGGATTCGGCTCTGATCTTGGTGCTGAAAAGTTCTACGACATCAAATGCCGTCATGCCGGACTGCGTCCTGCAGCCGTCGTGCTCGTCACCAGCCTTAAGGCTCTGAAGTGGCACGGCGGTGTAGCACTGCCCGAAATCGGCAAGCCCAACATGGAAGCTCTGAAGGCCGGCCTCGTCAACCTGGATGCACATGTGGCCAACCTCAAGGCCTTCGGCCCGGAAATCGTTGTGAGCATGAATCACTTCTACAACGATCCCGAAGAAGAAATCGCCGTCCTGCGCGCTCGTTGCGAAGAACTCGGCGTTCGCTTTGCCATCAGCGATGGCTTTGCCAAGGGCGGTGAAGGTGCTGAAAGCGTTGCTCAACAGGTTCTCGAAGCCGCAGCCAACGCAACCGGCGAACTTAACTTTACGGTTGAAGACGAGGATCCTATTGCCGTAAAAGTTGAAAAGATTGCCAAGCGCGTCTACGGTGCCGGTTCCGTTTCGTTCTCTGAAGCTGCTAAGAAAGATCTCAAGACTCTCAGCGAAATGGGTTTTGGCAATCTGCCCGTGTGCATCGCGAAAACACCCTTCTCTTTGTCCGCCGATCCCAAAGCGCTCGGTGCTCCCAAGGGCTTCGACCTTCCGGTTCAGCGCGTCATCCTCAATGCCGGTGCCGGTTTTGCGGTGGTTACGACCGGTGCCATCATGCGCATGCCGGGGCTGCCCAAAGCTCCTGCCGCAATGAATATTGACGTCAAGGACGGCAAAATCACCGGACTGGCCTAAGCGCCCTGACCGTTGGACTTTCGGCTGCTTTTAATCCATAAGGCAGCCTTTATCGGGCGGATTCCTGCTTTGCAGCGAATTCGCCTTATTTTTTGATCATCTGTGTCACGAAACCGTCATACATCAGCCGTATTGTTCGTGCGATTACAGACACGATGAAAAAAGCAGAGGCATATGGCTTCTAAAACTTTAGCCGTCTTTTTTGATGACGGATCCCTCTGTCCGCAACTGCTAGGGCGTTGCGATGAGAGAAACAATCCCCTTTTTTTTACTCATAACGGACTCGATCAAGACTCTGACAGAAAATTCAATCCCGCCCGCTCTCCAATCGCAACAACTCTGATTTGCGATTCCTTGCCAGATTCATGGGGCCGCAAAGTTTTCAATGCCCTGCTTTCCGCTCGTGCTCGTCGTGACGAAAGACCTTTTTCGTCTGTTGATGATTTTGCCCTTTTGAGCAATCTGTGCGACAGCGACCGTATGGGAGCGCTGCGTTTTGCCGATACCGATAAGCCTCATGAATATCTAGGCTTGAGACGTTTCAGTGCTCCGCAAGAATGCGACATCGCCGAACTCAATGACACGGCTCGCAGCATCGAGCGCTCGGATCTGCTCTCGGCGGCACGAATGGAGCGCTTTGCAGAAAATGCGGCTTGCCTCGGAGGCTCTCGCCCCAAAGTCGGCTTCGTTGATTCTGACGGCCGTTTGTGTATCGCAAAACTGCCGAGTGAAAATGACGATCGAGACAAAGCAGCTTGGGAATATTGCCTCATAGAACTGGCTAAAAATTGCGGCATCCGCACTCCAATATGCCGTCTATTGGATGTCAATGACCCTCGAGGACGCATCTTTGTCAGTGTGCGTTTCGACAGAACCCCTCAGGGACAACGTCGGCATTTCCTATCAGCCCGCGCACTGCTTGGTGCCAGCGACAATCGAGAACTTCGTAGCTATAAGGATTTGGTCTCCCTTATCAAGACCATCTGCGACGATCCTCAATCGGAAATTGAAGAGCTATGGCGTCGAACCGTCTTTAAATGTCTCGTACATGACGGGGACGACCATCTGCGCAATCAAGGATTTCTTTTGACGGAACACGGCTGGCGTCTTTCGCCGGCATTCGATCTTAACGCGTCATGTTCTCAGACGCGTTTTACATTGTGCTACGCAGAAACACGCCGGGAACTGAATCTCGAGTCTTTGATGCAGTCCGTCGGCGACGATTGGAGTATTTCTAAATCTCGAGCCGAATGCATTGTTCAAGAAGTCAGCAAA
>DXSO01000210.1 GCA_019410445.1 Sutterella sp. | reverse complement strand
CAGATTCTCAGTGTCAGAGAGCTTTTGAAGCACCTTTTTGAATTGCGCCTCAGCGGAGCTGATCCGCAGACGCTTTCCAGACTTTTTCACTCGAGTTTCAGCGCAGGACTGGCCGAACTGGCCAGACGCTGCATTCCCAGCGGCAGCGACGTATGCTTGTCGGGAGGAACTTTTTTGAACAGATTCATGGCCGTTGATCTCGTTGCCCGACTCTCCGAAATGGGCTACCGCACCTATCTGCCCTCTCAGCTGCCGCCCGGAGACGGTGCCGTCAGCTTCGGTCAATGCGCAGTGGCTCGTCAACGACTCAACGCCATGAATTCAAAGTAATCGACTAAGGAAACACTCTATGTGCTTAGCTGTTCCTGCACACATCATTTCAATTGACGGCACCAAGGCTCTTGCCGAAATGTCGGGCGTTAAGAAAGAAATCGACATCACGCTCACGCCCGAGGTCGTCTCTGGAGATTGGGTTGTCGTTCACGTGGGATTTGCCTTGCAGCGCATTGATCCGCAGAAGGCACTTGAAACACTTGAAGCCATGCGTGTGGCCGGCGGATCGAACAATCAAACCGCTGATGCCAGTTAACGGAGACCGCGTCATGCAGTACACCACAGAATTCCGCAACAAACAAGAAGCATTGGCTCTGGCCGAGCGCATTCGAGCTGAAGTCGATCCCAACCGCCAATATCGTTATATGGAATTTTGCGGCGGACACACCCATGTGCTTGCCCGCTGGGGATTAAACGACTTGCTGCCCTCAAACATCCGCATGATCCATGGTCCGGGCTGTCCGGTCTGTGTCTTGCCCATCGGCCGCATCGATATGGCTCTTGAGCTTGCACTCAAAAAAAACGTCATGCTGTGCACTTACGCCGACATGATGCGCGTGCCGGGTTCCGGCGGACAAACGCTTTTCAAAGCAAAAGCTTCCGGAGCCGATGTTCGAATGGTCTACTCGCCCAGTGACGCCCTTAAGCTTGCACTGGACAATCCCGACAAGGAAGTCGTCTTTTTTGCAATTGGCTTTGAAACAACCACGCCTCCGACGGCTCTGGTTCTCAAGGCTGCCAAAGCGCAGAACGTCCGTAATTTTTCGGTTGTATGTTCGCATGTGATTACACCGGCGGCCATGCGTCACATCATGCTCTCGCACGGCCGAGACTCCGCCCCCTTCATCGACGGCATTGTCGGACCGGCTCACGTCTCCGCCGTCATCGGAGAGCAGCCGTATCGTCAATTCGTCGAAGAGTGGAAAATACCGGTCGTCATCTGCGGCTTCGAACCGCTTGACATGCTTTTGTCCATTCTCATGCTCGTGCGGCAAACCAATGCCTCAAAAGCGGAGGTGGAAAATGAGTTCACACGCGCGGTACCTGAACAGGGCAATCAAGTCGCGCTTTCGCTCATGGCAGAAACCTTTGTGTTGCGAAAAGATTTCGCCTGGCGCGGCCTGGGACGTCTTGCCGAAAGCGCACTGGCGCTTTCGCCTGCCTATGCCGAATTCGATGCCGAAAAACGCTTCGAATTGATCGAACATGACGTCGCAGACAATAAAGCATGCGAATGCGGAGCCATTCTGCGCGGCGAAAAAGAACCCCGCGACTGCAAAGCGTTCGGCACCGTTTGCACGCCGATCCACCCGATCGGCGCCTGTATGGTCTCAAGCGAAGGAGCTTGCGCAGCCTACTTTTCCTATGAATCCCGCCGCGTTTCATAAAGAACACTCTCATTAGGAATTTCGCATCCATGGCCAAGGAAAACTATATCCGTCCGCTCGACATCAAGCACGGCATTATCGATATGACACACGGAGCCGGCGGACGAGCAACCGCCCAGCTCATCGACGAAGTTTTTTCGCGTGCTTTCAGCAATACGTATTTGTCGCAAGCCCACGACGGCGCGCTCATGCCTGCCCTCAAGGGTGAACCCGTCATGAGCTGTGACGGTCATGTCGTTCATCCTCTATTTTTCGCCGGCGGAGACATCGGCCGTCTGGCCGTGTGCGGAACAGTCAACGACGTTGCCGTATGCGGAGCCAAACCGCTGTACCTCTCGGCCAGCTTCATCATTGAGGAAGGCCTTCCTCTCAAAACGCTCGTCGCCGTCGTCGAATCAATGGCTCAGGCAGCACGCGAAGCCGGCATCACCATCGTGACGGGTGATACAAAAGTTGTGGAAAAAGGTCACGGTGACGGACTTTTCATCTCAACGACCGGCTTGGGAGAAAAGATCCCCGGCACGCACGTCAGCGGAAAATCCGCAAAACCCGGAGATATGGTCCTGGTTACCGGCACCATGGGCGATCATGGGATTACGATTCTGTCGCAGCGCGAAGGTCTCGGCTTTGAAGCTCAAGTACAAAGCGATACAGCCCCGCTCAACGGAATTACTCAGGCTTTGCTGTCGGCACTTGGAGAAAAAGTCCACGTGCTGCGCGACCCAACCCGAGGCGGTTTGGCAACCACACTCAATGAAATCGCCGCCCAAAGCAAAGTTGGCATCGAAATTGAGGAAGAAGCCGTACCGATTCACCCTGCCGTCGTTTCAGCCTGCGAGTTTCTCGGTCTTGATCCACTCTACATCGCCAACGAAGGCAAGCTTATCGTCATCGTGGAAAAATCGGCCGCTGACGAAGCGCTTGAAATTATCCGTGCTCAAAAATACGGTGCCAACGCCGCCATCATCGGTAAGGTCACCGATCAGACACCGGGCATTGTCAGCATGAAAACAGCCATCGGCGGCTCTCGTCTTGTTGACTGGCTCAATTCCGATCCCCTGCCTCGAATCTGCTAGAAAATCCCTCGGTCTGACGCTGGGAAACCTGTCTTTTCAAATGCGTCAGACCGAGGGATTTTCTAGCAGATTCGAGGCAGGGGATCGGAATTGAGC
>DXSO01000021.1 GCA_019410445.1 Sutterella sp. | reverse complement strand
ACATGACTTCAGCGGCAGTTGAAAAAATCGTCTCCGGTGCGATGGAGCTTGCCTTGATTCAAGCCAAGCATTTCGACATGAAAATCAACGTACACATAGACAAACCCGATCACGAACTGGTCTGCGACACCGTCATGATCGAGCAGGTATTGCTCAACCTGCTCAAAAACGCAATGGAGGCAAGCCAAGAAACAGCAGCAGACACAATTGAGTTCTCGGTCTACACCTCCGACAAACAGACAATTTTTGAAGTAGCCGATCACGGTTGCGGGATGCCCGAAGAAGCCGAAAAAGTCTTTTCGCCTTTCTTTACGACAAAGACAACAGGCATGGGCATCGGTTTGAACATCTGCCGTTCAGTTGTCGAAAGCCACCGCGGCAGAATCACCATTACCCCCAACGAAGGCGGCGGTACAATCGTTCGAGTCCTTTTGCCCAACTCCAGCTTTGTCGATGCCGATCGACTAAGTCTGAAGACGGGTGCCGACGGCAACGCGCAAACGACTGCATCCACCGCTGATTGACTTTTTCAGTATTCTTATTCTTTCAGGCATGAAATTCCTTTCGTGTCTTAACCCTCAGCTAACGGAATAAAAGAACAACATGGCTTACTCTCCCTACCAATCCGATGCCATCAAAACTCTGGGAACCGTCTACGTCGTCGACGATGATGAGGCTGTACGCGATTCCATTCGCTGGCTTCTGGAAGCCAGTGACTACCGCGTTGAGCTTTATGACAGCGGCGAGAGTTTTATTGCAAAGTACGATCCTCGTGAAATTGCAGTGTTGCTGCTGGATGTACGCATGAGCGGCATGAGCGGTCTGGAAGTGCAGGAGCACCTGCTGGCTCGCCGCGCCGATATCCCCATCATCTTCATCACCGGTCACGGCGATGTTCCGATGGCCGTCAATGCTCTTAAGAAGGGCGCCGTGGATTTCATCGAAAAGCCGTTCGATCCGGCCGCACTCAAGCAGTTGGTCGAACGCATGCTCAAAGAGGCTCACGATCGACGCCGCGCCACCGAACAGAAAAACCTAAACACCGCTTTGCTTCGTAAGCTCACTACGCGTGAACAGCAGGTTCTCGAACGCATCACCGCCGGCCGTCTCAACAAACAGATTGCCGACGATCTCGGCATCTCCATTAAAACTGTGGAAGCGCACCGTGCATCAATCATGGATAAAACCAATTCGGGTACCGTGGCCGATTTGATGCGCGTCGTTCTCGGAGCACAGAGCGAAACCCGTCAGGATTTCTGAACTTTTTAGGAGCTCAAACGGGCTTGCTAGAATGCAGTCGGCATTCGACAGCGCTTCATACTGATGACTGCGCCTGCACCAACGGCTTTTAGCCGCCTGCAGGCGTTTGTTTATTCGCTGACGGTGCTTTTTTCGAGAAACCTCTGGTCTGTGAGCGTAAGGAAATAATGTCGCAAGTCTATTTTTTGATTCCTGGTCTGATTCCCGGTCCCGAAGCAAAGAACAAGATTTCCAATTCAACGCTCGAGCGACTGAAAAAAACACTGGGACGTCTGTCTGACGATCCTGTTTTGCAACCCTTGGGTTCGCCCGTTTTTTCCAAAAGCGTTCACCTTTGCTGGTTATGGTCTGTTCTTACGCGCAGGGCACTGCCCTTTACGTGTGCGCCCTATGCATGGGCGGTTCAGAACGGCCCGATGCTCTCGGGTGATATTTGTTCGATCAATTTGTGTGCACGCACTGCTTCAGGAACTCTGGCCGAAGCTCAAATGACGCAGGAGCAAATGGAACAAGCCTGTGCCGCTCTCTCTGCCGTCTTGCTCTCATACGGTTTTGTTCTGCAGCGTTGGGATCCGTACCTTTACCTGACGCGAAAACAGCATTTCAAAGCTGCTGCCGCACCGTTTGAAGTTGTGCGCACACAAACCGGCCCATTGCAGCAATGGATCGAAGGGGAAGAAAAAGACCTTGCTCTCGAATTGATTGCAACATGTGAACGCGCGCTCTCAAATATTCAAAGTCCGGCTCAGACCGTATGGGTGTCCGGCGGAGGCGGAGCTTTCGACTACGTCTACCCTCCCACCAAAATCCGATCTGTGCTCACGGACAATGAAACCGTGAAGGGCTGGTCTCTGGCCGCCGGTATTCTTTTGCAGCGCATCGGGCCGATCTCAAAAGCTCAAGGCTGGCCTGAGGATGCACCGCAGGGCGATTGCATTGCTTTGCTTGAAACGTTGTACGACCCTTGGTTAAAGCGCGATTGGACTGTCTGGCAGGAAAAAATTACGCAGCTGTGCGATCAAATTGACGTTCTGAGCGCCGCAGCCAAACGCAAAGGCTGTGAATCGGCGCTCATCGTCGGTACTGGAGACGGATTTACTGTTTCTTGTCCCAAGCGTCTTTCGACAGCACGTTCAATTCTGGCCCGTCTCACCGGCAGCGACCTGAATCCCGCCACGATCCTCTTTTTGGAGAACGCACAGTGAACACTCGATTCAGTTTGCGTCCTTACAACAAGCTCGTCAGTGAAAAACTCGAGCACGCCGGCATTTTGCGTCCCATTGCCCGAGCACTGTCGGCCCGAGGCGTTCAGTCCTCCGATGATCTTCTTGAAGACTGGACGGCACTGCTGCCGCCGGCTTCGCTCGAAGGCACTCAGCTGGCTGCCAAACTGCTCGCCGATGCCATTGGACAAAACAAACGCGTCACTGTCGTTGCCGACTACGACTGCGATGGCGCCACCGCCTGCGCCATTGCCGTTCGCGGTCTGTCCATGATGGGATGCCAGGCTCAATTCATTGTTCCGGACCGATTCAAACTCGGTTACGGCTTAACTCCGGCAATCGTTGAGGTTGCCGCACAAGCCCAAAAACCCGACATCATCATTACCGTTGACAACGGCATTGCCAGTGTCGACGGCGTAGCGCGCGCCAAGTCTCTTGGTATTGACGTCATCATCACTGACCATCACCTGCCGGGCGATGCTCTGCCCGATGCCGCCTGTATCGTCAATCCCAACATCCGTGACTGCACGTTTCAGAGCAAATCGCTGGCTGGCTGCGGCGTCATGTTTTACGTTTTGATGGCGCTTCGCAGCGAATTGCGAGCACGCGGCGCATTCGATCGCAGTACGCAGCCTCGCCTGGACAAACTTTCCGACTTGGTTGCTCTCGGCACGGTGGCCGACGTCGTCAAACTCGATCACAACAACCGCGTGTTGGTCGCACAAGGCTTAAACCGAGTAAGACGCGGACTGGCCTGCCCCGGCATCAACGCACTTTTTGAAGTTGCCGGACGAGATGCCGCCAATGCTACGGCGCGAGACTTCGCTTTCGGCATCGCCCCTCGGATCAATGCGGCAGGACGCCTGACCGAAATGGGCATCGGCATCGAGTGCCTTCTGACTGACGATCCCGAACAAGCGCATGAACTCGCCCAAGAGCTCGATGGACTCAACCGAGAAAGGCGCGAGCTCGAAGATACAATGCAGCTTGATGCAAATGCCTTGGTCAGCCACATGGACTGGGAACATCGCTGCACCGTTACATTGTTTGAACCCGACTGGCACCAAGGTGTCGTCGGTCTGGTCGCAAGCCGAGTCAAAGAAAAGATCAACCGCCCGGTCATTGCCTTTGCACCCGACGACGAAGCCGGCCTTCTCAAAGGTTCCGGTCGTTCCATCGAAGGCATTCACCTGCGAGATGCTCTGGACCATGTCAGCAAACTGCGCCCCGACATCATTGAACGTTTCGGCGGCCACGCCATGGCTGCCGGTCTGACAATCCGCAAAGAAAACCTTCCTCTTTTCATTGAACTGTTCGAAAAGGCCGTTTCCGAATGTGCCTGTCCCGAAACGTTTGATCGAGTGGTCTACACCGACGGAGCATTGGCTCCGGAAGAAATTACTTTCGGATTGGTCAACGCCTTGTCGGGACACATCTGGGGACAGGGATTTGAACGCCCCGTCTTTGCCAACGACTTCACAATTCTCTCGCAGCGCGTACTCAAAGACACACATCTGAAGCTTGTGCTCGATATGGCCGGCAATCGATTTGAAGGAATTTTCTTTCAACGCAATGAACCGCTGGCCAGTCGAGCCAAACTCGCCTATCGTCCAGAAATCAACGAGTACCTCGGTCGCCGTTCCATCCAGTTGGTCATTGAAGCCGTGGAAAGCTGACTTTGCTTGTGCCCTCGCACTCTGAACGAGCCGCCTTCGAAGCGGCTCGTTTCGTCTTGACGGGGCCCGCTTGAAACCAATTTCTGCCAAGCTTATTTCAGCTTTGGATTCAGTCCCCTGAACCCTTGTTGTCTGGGCAGATTTTTTCTGATGCTTTCGCATAGCTTCTCGAGCTCAAGGTACAATTATGGGTTTTCAGATTTCTTACGTTGACACGAAGCCTCAAAAGATCCACTCGCACGGATTGCTGCGGCCGTGTCACACCAACCAAAGACTTCAAAAATGGAAGCCGAACGCATCAATCAAATCAACAATCTGTGCGAAGACCTTGCTCACCGTCTTGTTGAGCTTAGGGGGTATCTTTGACGTCGATCGCAAGGAACGACGTTTAGAAGAAGTCAACCGCGAGGTTGAAAACCCCGCGCTCTGGGATGATCCCAAACGCGCACAGGAAATCAATAAAGAACAAAAAATGCTTGAAGACCTCGTGGGCAACTTCAAGCGGCTCAGCTCGGGCATTAAAGATGCTCAGGAACTTTTCAACATGGCCATTGCCGACGAAGATTTCGACGGCGCCGAGTTGGTGGCCGAGGAAGTCGAACACTTCAAGCACGACGTTGAAAAGCTCGAATTCAAGCGCATGTTCAATCGCCCTCACGACAGTGCCAACTGCTACATTGAAATCCAAGCCGGTGCCGGCGGCACGGAAGCTCAGGATTGGGCAAGCATGCTCGAGCGCATGTATCTGCGTTATACGGAACGCTCTGGCTTTTCAGCAAAGCTCACCGAAGAAACTGAGGGCGACGTGGCCGGCATCAAGGGATGCACGATTTATGTTCAGGGCGAATGGGCCTACGGTACGCTGCGCACGGAAACGGGTATTCACCGTTTGGTTCGCAAAAGTCCTTTCGACTCCAATGCTCGCCGCCACACGTCCTTTGCCTCCGTATACATCTACCCGGAAATCGACGATTCAATCGAAATCACGATCAATCCGGCAGATCTTCGCGTGGACGTTTTCCGTGCATCTGGCGCCGGTGGTCAGCACGTGCAAAAAACTGAGTCAGCCGTGCGTATCACTCACATCCCCACCGGGGTCGTAACGGTCTGTCAGGACGACCGCAGCCAGCACAACAACCGAGAACAAGCCATGCGCCAACTCAAAGCCAAGCTCTATGAGCTTGAACTGCGTAAACGCATGGCCGAACAGGAAAAGCTCGAAGAAAGCAAGAG
This sequence comes from Sutterella sp., assembly GCA_019410445.1. Classification (GTDB taxonomy): domain Bacteria; phylum Pseudomonadota; class Gammaproteobacteria; order Burkholderiales; family Burkholderiaceae_F; genus Duodenibacillus. Next base: position 15,079 of record DXSO01000021.1, on the reverse strand, counting down.
CGACATCGGTTGGGGGCATCAGATTCGCAGCTACGTACTCGACCAAAGCCGTGTCAAGGATCTGCGCACCAACGTTGAAACCGGCAACACAGGAGCCGTTCTTGACGGCGATCTGGACCAATTCATTGAGGCTAGCCTCAAGATGGGCATCTAACCCGTCAAACCAAGGATTTAATCATGAGCGAAAATGATCAGAAGCAGATGCCGGCTGTCGCAGCCGACGACGAAAACCACATCATCGCAGAGCGTCGTGCCAAGCTGGCCAAGCTGCGTGAAGCCGGAGTGGCTTATCCCAACGACTTTGTGCGCAAGGACCTCTTCGGCGATCTGCGCGCCGAGCATGGTGAGAAAACGCGAGAAGCTTTGGAAGAAGCCGCCATTGAAGTGGCCGTTTCCGGCCGCATGATGCTCAAGCGCGTGATGGGAAAAGCCGCTTTTGCCACCGTGCGTGACTTCACCGGCGAAATGCAGTACTTTGTGACGCCGGCCGATGTGGGCGATGAAGCCTATGCGCTTTTCAAGACGCTTGACCTCGGTGACATTGTTGCCGCTGAAGGCATTCTCTTCCGCACCAACAAGGGGGAATTGTCCGTCCGCGTGAAAAAGCTGCGTCTGATGACCAAATCCATTCGTCCTCTTCCCGATAAACATAAGGGACTTACGGACGTGGAGGCTTGCTGCCGTCAGCGCTACACCGACCTCATCATCAACGAAGAAAGCCGCAACCGCTTTGCCACACGCTTTAAGGTAGTAAGCGCTGTTCGCCGCTTCATGGAAGAACACCGCTTCGTTGAAGTCGAAACGCCGATGCTGCATCCCATCCCGGGCGGCGCCAATGCCAAACCCTTTATCACGCATCACAATGCGCTTGATATCGATCAATACCTGCGCATTGCTCCGGAGCTTTACCTCAAGCGTCTGGTTGTCGGTGGTTTCGAACGCGTTTTCGAACTCAATCGCAACTTCCGCAACGAAGGCATCGATACGCGTCACAACCCCGAATTCACAACGATCGAGTTCTACGCCACCTATTGGACGTATCGCGACCAAATTGACTTCACCGAACGACTTCTTCGTCATGTCGCACGTGAAGCTACGGGCAGCGAAATCATCAACTACCAGGGCACGGAAATCGATCTATCCAAGCCCTTTGCGCAGCTTACTCCCGAGGAAGCCATCCTCAAGCATGCTCCTCAGTACACGGTCGAAAACCTCAAGGACGAGGCATTCCTGCGCGCTGAACTCAAGCGTTTGGGAGCTCCGCAGCCCGATCATGTCGGACTGGGCTCTCTCGTAATGGCTCTGTTTGAAGAAACGGCCGAATCCAAGCTCATTCAGCCGACCTTCATCATCAACTACCCTGTCGAAGTCAGTCCGCTGGCTCGCGCTTCGGATACCAATCCTGAGATGACGGAACGATTTGAACTGTTCATCTTCGGTCGCGAAACCGCCAACGGCTTCTCCGAGCTCAACGATCCGGAAGATCAGGCTCGCCGCTTCCAGGCTCAGGCAGATGCCAAGAGTCACGGCGATGATGAAGCCATGTTCTACGACGCTGACTTTATTCGCGCGCTTGAATACGGCCTGCCTCCGACGGCCGGCTGCGGCATCGGTATCGATCGCTTCGTGATGCTGCTCACCAACGCAAGCACCATCCGCGAAGTATTGCTCTTCCCGGCCATGCGCCCGGAAAGCTGCAGTTGCTGATAAGCGGCTAGCGTATTCGTAAATCCCTCACGGCAGGCATGATTCTTCAGTGCCTGCCGTTTTTTTCTTTGGAGTATTTAACATACGCTGAAAATCCTTGTCTTTTCCACTAATGACGACTTCCATGCTCCATACGCCGATTCTGCGTCCCGTAAGACAAACTGCAATTGCAACCGTCGTATTTCTGTTCACAACCACAGCAGAATGTAAGCCAACCTCTGCCGAACTAATCAATCCACAAAAGATCCTCGTACAGTTGGAATGTACTCGAGATGTTGAACTCGGAGTTTCGCTACGTGACAGTTCTGGAAAGGTACTTTTGGAGTGGCGCAGTCGCGAGCGCTTCCCTCTCACGAGCACAGTTAAAGCACTGCAATGCGCCCGCGTCTACGATCTTGCTCTTGGCAACAACCTCGCGGCCATTGGTTCCGTTGCCAACGTCGCTCATTCCCCTGTGTATGGTCTTGCAACTCCAGAAACCCTCATCTCTCTTAAGCAAGCCTGCCGAGCTGCCTTATCGCAGAGCGACAATCGAGCTGCAAACTTCATCTTCCGGCACACCGGAGGCCCAAAAGCTTTAACCGAGTGGATTCGACTGCTGGGAGACAGCATCACTCGAAGCGATCGAATAGAACCCGATTTGAACCTGTCCTCTACACGCGATCCTCGAGACAGCACAACGCCGAGCAATGCATCTCAGCTGTGGTACAAGCTTGACACAACGCTCTTGCAGCAGGCTCGTAAACAGTGGCTTGCTGATCTTGCATCCAACCAAGCAAGTAGCGATCTCTTTGACTCGGTTTTACCTGCAGGTTGGCAAATTTTTGATCGAACCGGAGCCGGCAGCAGCAATGAAAATGCAACCAGAGCTTGGCACGCGATTATGCTCACCGAAACAGGGGCACGCTACTACGCAGCCGTCCACGTCAGGAGTCCGGCTAAAACAGAGCTAGCACATCGAGATGAGACGCTGCGGCAGGTTTTCCGTATCCTGACTCGAGTGATTAATTCCAAAGTTTCGAAGCACTGATTCATAACCCTGTCCGCACTTCAATCAAAATACAAACATTCAGAGCTTTCTCAATGCCCCTAGAAATAGGACATATGACTTTGCAGCCTTGCAATATCTTCCGATCATCACAAGTGTTCCTTTAGTCAAATGGCCTGTATGTCAGTATGACTTATTTCATTGAAAATACTGCATTTTTAGCCCCTACACATCAGGCGAGCAATACGTATCATCATTGATGAGGACAAGCAATATCGTTGCAAGCATGTCGTTATAATCTACAAAAAACATTAATTGAGAGTGGCTCTCATCTAGAAGCGTCACCTGGAAATCATCTTTGAAGAGCAACTCAATCGTGAGTGCATCTACCTCTTATCCCGCTTTGCGCATTACTGCCTTGAGTAAAACGTACAAACGTTCTGCCCAAGACACTCCAGCGCTCGACTGCATATCGCTTGATATTGCTCAGGGTGAGTTCTTCGGTTTGCTTGGTCCGAACGGAGCGGGCAAAAGTACTCTCATCAACGCTCTCGGCTCCTTGATCAAACCCGATCACGGCACAATTGAGATCCTGGGCCGTCGCATTGACCAAAATCCTCATTTCTGCCGAATGGCAATCGGTATCGTGCCGCAAGAAATCACGGTGGACCCCTTTTTCACTGTTCGGGAAATTCTCACCCAGCAAAGCGGATACTACGGCCTGCGCCATAATGACGAGTGGATCGAGACTCTCATTGAACGATTGGGCCTACATGAAAAAACCGACGCCCGCGTCTCCCGACTTTCCGGAGGAATGAAGCGACGCGTACTCATTGCACAAGCTCTTGTTCACCGCCCGCCGATCATCGTACTAGATGAGCCAACGGCAGGCGTTGACATTGAACTGCGCCATCGCATCTGGGAGTTCATGCGAGAGCTCAACGGTCTGGGGCATACCATCGTGCTCACCACGCACTATCTGGAAGAGGCTCAAACGCTATGCTCTCGTATTGCGCTGCTTAATCGAGGAAAAATCGCAGCAATTGACAACACAAAGCAGCTATTGTCTCAATTTTCCGGCAATCGTCTCCAATTCAAAATCCTCTCCGGAACAATTCCTTCTTCAAATCTGCATCAATTCTCAGCAGAACAAAATGGACTTTGGTCTGTCTCTTATCGCGATGCAACCGAGCTTACAGACATCCTCAGTGCGCTGCGCCAATCCAATACTCAAATTGAGATCGTGCAGGTCGGCCAAGCCAATCTTGAGGAAGTATTTCTGCGCCTGACTCATTCCAACTAATCGACCATGTCATTTCCAGAGCCTCTTAACTACAACGGACGCGCAGCTTTTTTCACGCTTTTCGAAAAAGAAATTCTGCGTTTTCGAAAAATCGCTCTGCACTCAATTTGTGCTCCCATTCTCACTTCTTCGCTGTATCTGCTTGTATTCGGCAACGTACTCGAAGATAAGATGACCGTTTGGAGCGGTATCAGCTACGTTGACTTTTTGATTCCGGGGCTTGTCATGATGGCATTACTGCAGAACAGTTTCGCCAATTCCGCCTCTTCCATTCTGCAAGCCAAAATCACCGGCAGCATCGTTTTTGTTCTGCTTCCGCCTTTTTCCGGCTGGCAGCTGGCAACCGCCTATATTTCCGCCTCCATGGTGCGAGGTCTTATCGTGGCTTCCGGCGTTTTAACAACCTCACTGTTTTGGAGCGTCCCCGATTTTCTGCATCCCCTTTGGATACTATTGTTTGCCTTTTTCGGCTCAGGCATCATGGCCTCTTTGGGAGTCATTTGCGGTCTTTGGGCTGAAAAATACGATCAAATGGGGGCATTTCAGACCTTTGTCATCCTGCCATTGACCTTCTTGTCGGGCGTTTTCTATTCAGTCTCGCAACTGCCTCCCATTTGGGCAAAGATTTCCCTTTTCAACCCGTTCTTTTATATGATCGACGGATTCCGTTACGGTTTCTTCGGCAAAAGCGACTTTTCGGCCTGGCTTTCACTGTCGATCGTTGCCGCAACATGTCTGGCATCGACAGCTTTAGCAACGCTGCTTTTTATCCGCGGCTATAAACTCAAGAATTAACTGTCGATTCCGGAACATTTTGTTCGAATTTCGCTGAGTTCATTTTCCATGCCGCTGATTTCATTACCCGCTTCGGAACAAGCTTTGGCTCGCAGCCTCCTTGCACGGGCCATTGCTTTCAACACCAAGCCGGTTCCCCCTGACGCTCTTTCCCTTCGAGTCGGCGAAAAACGTGTCGGTCTGTTGATGCCAAGCACCCTGAAGCAAATCCAATCGACTGATTTATCCAGATGGTTTGTCCTTGACTCCGACGGCATCAATTTTGTTCCGACAACCGATTTGAATACAGCTCTGGCTCAATGCGCACGCCGCTTTCATGATGCCGGCTTTTTCTTTCAATGGAGAAATGAAAAACTCGACATCCGCTGCCAAGACACACAACAAACAGTGGCTCAGGCCGAGCGAGGACTGTTTCGTTACTTCGGATTGCCCACTGCCTGCGTGTACGCCGTCGGACTGACCGACGATAACCACATTTTCATGAGTCGTCGAAGCTTGAACAAACAAGTCGATCCCGGACTGTGGGATGCTTTGGCCGCAGGACTCATCACCAGCGGAGAAAACCCCGAGCAGGCACTTCGCAGAGAAATCCTTGAAGAGGCAGGACTTTCCGCCTCAGACTACGATTTACTCGGCACATGGCGACACTTTCGAGTGTGTCGGCCTGTCGAAGAAGGCTGGATGCACGAAGAGGCGTTTTGCCTTAATGTGCGCGTCAACAATCCCGATGCCGTCCACAACATCGACGGAGAAGTCAGCGACATTGAACTTGTAGAACCAAGTCAACTGCTTGCGCGTATTGAAGCTCAGATGGTTCCATGGGATACTGCCATCGCTTTTCTCACCGCATTTGTCGAGTCATAGAACAAAACTTACAGGATTCAACACATCATGCAGATAGCCACCTGGAACGTTAATAGCATCAAAGTTCGTCTTCAACAGGTTCTAAACTGGCTGCAAAACACACAAACCTCCGCACTCGTCATGCAGGAAACAAAATGCATTGACGAAGCCTTCCCCAAGCAGGCTTTTGAGGAAGCGGGCTACCACATTGTCTACTGCGGACAAAAGACGTACAACGGCGTAGCAATGGCCGTACGTACCGATGCAGTCGATGCCGTCGAAGACGTTGTATTCAATATCCCTGGGTATCCCGATGAACAAAAACGACTGATCACCGCTACGCTTGTCTTAAAAAACAAGCGCCGCCTTCGTTTGGCCGGTGCTTACTTTCCGAACGGCCAGGAAGTCGGTTCGGACAAATACCTCTATAAACTCGACTGGATCGCAGCTCTTACGCTTTGGTTGAAATCCGAACTCAAACAACATGAACACTTCGTGCTCGGAGGAGACTTCAACATCGCTCCTACCGATGCCGATTTATGGAACCCGTTGGAATGGAAAGGCAAAATCCTCGTCTCCGCTCCCGAACGTGAAGCTTATGAGCGTCTACTCAAAACTGGCCTCATCGATACATGGTCGCTTGGACTGCACGCAGCGCAGACTTATTCATGGTGGGACTATCGCATGTTGGCCTTTGAACAAAATCACGGCCTTCGCATTGATCACCTGCTTGCCAGCGCTTCTGTCGGTCAAGCCGTTGAGAACGTTTGGATCGACACCGCCCCAAGAGCTCTGGAAAAACCGAGTGATCACGCTCCCGTCGTGATGCGCTTGGACTGGTAACCACTCAATTCAAATAAAAAAACGGATGCAACCGAACGGCGCATCCGCTTTTTTCATCTAAAGATCTCCGATATCAGTATTCATCAATCCAACACTGAAGGATTGCCTCAAGAATCGGTTCGTTACTTTTTTCCGGATCATCATCAAAATCCGGAAGCGCCAACACACGCTCGCGCAGTTCGCTCAAACGCAGCGTCACCGGATCAAGATCCGGCTCAGCGTCATAAAGCTCCTCGGCAATGCGCTGCGCATCCGTCCATTTCAGACTCATACGCACCTCTTGCTTAGTCTTCGTGCACCAGATTCCGATTATTCTTCGGAATCTCAATCGTGATGTCTTCCGTACCCATCACGGTCTGGCAGGACAAGCGCGACAGAGGCGTACTGCCGAAAGCATTGTCGAGCTGATCGTACTCGTCATCGTCCGGCTCATTGAGCGAATCAAACCCCTTGCGCACAATGACATGACACGTAGCACAAGCGCAGTTGTACTCACAGGCATGCGGAATCTTGATGCCTGCGGCGTTGAGTGCCTGAGCGAGTTTGGCACCGGTTTGAACTTCAACCTGAGCTCCCTCAGGGCAAAACGTTTCGTTAGGCAGAATGGTAACAATCGGCATATTCTTACTTTCCGGGTTGGATTAAGCTCCTAACACATCGTCAACAGACTTACCCTCAAGGGCCTGTCGAATCGATCGATCCATACGTCGGGCGGCAAACTCTTCGGTTGCTTTGGCAACGCCGTCAATGGCTTGTTTAATTGCCTGCGTCTCGTCAGCTTGACGTACGGTCACAAGATGCGCAATTGCATCGTCAATCAGTTTGCGCTCCTGTTCGTTCAGCAAATCACCATCAGCAGCCAGGGCTGAGCTAGTCGACTCGATAATACGCAATGCTTCTACCTTCTGTTCTCGCAGCTCACGTTCGTGCATGTCGACTTCCGCCGCACTATTGCCCTCTTGAAGCATGCGGATGACATCCTCATCGGACAGTCCGTAACTCGGCTTGACCATGATTGAACTTTCCACGCCAGTGGTCATTTCACGAGCAGAAACAGAAAGCAGCCCATCGGCATCAATTTGGAAGGTCACACGAATGCGTGCGGCACCTGCCGCCATCGGAGGAATGCCTCGCAGTTCGAATTTGGCAAGAGATCGACACTTGTCGACCACTTCTCGCTCGCCCTGTACCACATGAATGGCCATGGCGGTCTGACCGTCCTTAAATGTCGTGAAGTCCTGTGCCATTGCCGTTGGAATGGCGGAATTGCGCGGAATGACTTTTTCAACAAGTCCGCCCATGGTTTCCAATCCAAGCGACAAAGGCGTGACGTCCAACAGCAACCAGTCCTCGCCCTCGGAGGTATTGCCGGCCAGTTTGTTGGCCTGCATGGATGCTCCAATGGCCACCACTTTGTCAGGATCTATGTCACAGAAGGGTTCTCGCTTGAAAAACTCCTTGACGGCCTCGCGTACGCACGGCATTCGCGTTGCGCCGCCCACCAGCACCACGCCCTTGACTTCATCGGCTGACAACTGCGCGTCTGAAAGCACGTTTCTGACCGCATCAATCGTCTTTTGAACCAGGTGACAGCTCATTGAGTCAAAAGCGGCTCTTGTGAGCGTCTCATCAAGAACGCGCCCGTCGGACAACTGCACTTTGACGTTCGTCGCCTCTTGATCCGTCAGCGCTTCACGGGCCTCCTTCAACACCATGGTGAGACGTTTCTTGTCAGAAGCCGTCAGAATATCGGCGTGCTCCCCTGCACCAAGCTTGTCAAGAGCCCAACACACCAATCGATGATCAAAATCATCTCCACCAAGCGCAGAATTACCGCCGGTGGCAAGCACCTCGAAAACCCCCTTGGACAAATTCAGAAGCGAAACATCAAAAGTGCCGCCTCCGAGGTCATAAACCAAATACTTGCCCTCAACGCTGTTGTCGAGTCCGTATGCCAGAGCCGCCGCCGTAGGCTCATTGAGAAGTCGCAGCACATTGATGCCGGCAAGCTTGGCGGCATCCTTGGTTGCCTGACGCTGAGCATCGTCAAAGTACGCCGGTACCGTGATGACTGCTCCCACCAACTCGGCTCCTACACGCTGCTCAGCTCGTTCACGCAGCCGTTTTAGGATCTCCGCCGACACCTCCACCGGACTTTTCACGCCCTGACGCGTTTGAATACGCACCATTCCGGGAGCATCTTCAAAGCGGTACGGAACGATGACGTTGCCCGCCACATCCTTCATTCCGCGCCCCATAAGACGCTTGACGGAGCTGATTGTGTTTAACGGATCCTCCGCCTGCTGAGGCACAGCCTCCCAACCAACGGCGGTGCCGCCCTCAGGCAGATAACGCACGACGGAAGGCAATAAAAAGCGCCCCTGCTCATCGGGCAACACCTCGGCTGCCCCATTTAAAACAAGCGCTACAAGCGAATTTGTGGTACCCAGATCAATGCCCGCGGCGAAGCGTTCTTCGTGCGGCGCCGTTGACATGCCTGGTTCAGCAATCTGCAGAAGTCCCAACATTTTGTTATTTGATTTTCTTAAAGCTCCGCAGCAGGTGCTCCCGTGCGGTGAATTTCTTTCAGAAGCTTTTCAACGAACATCAGACGGCGAACCTGTTCGCGCGCCCGATCAAAAGCTTTGTCCTCATCGAGCGATACGGTCAACGCCTCGATCAGTTCTTGTCGAACCTGCAAAACCTCAGCTTCGAGCGCTTTGACTCGAGTCGCATCGCCGCCAGCCTCTTCGAGCGACTCTCTCCACATCATCTGCTGCATCAGAAAATCAGCCGGCATGCGCGTATCGTTTTCACGACCAATATCAATACCGGCAACTTGCAGCAAAAGCGATGCACGCGACACTGGATCCACAAGCGTATCTCTGGCTTCATTGATTCGCCCGGCCCACTGTTCAGCCACTCTTCTTTCGGCTGCAGGACGTGAAGCAAACTTATCGGGATGCACTAATGCGATCGCACGACGCCAAGCTTCTTCAACCTTGTCTTCGGAAAGCGCAAACACGCTCGGCAAAGACAGCAGCGAAAATGCGTTTTGTGCCATTGTCTGCTCTGAATTAAACGTGGAAAGACTTGCCGCAGCCGCAGCGTTCTTTTTCCTGAGGATTGTTGTACTTGAAGCCTTCCTGCAGTCCTTCGCGCACGTAGTCAAGCTCCGTACCGTCAATATAGGGCAGGCTCTTGGCATCCACCACAACCTTCACACCGTGGCTTTCCCAAACCTGATCGTCTTCGTTGACCGCATCCGCAAATTCAAGCTTGTAGGCCATACCCGAGCAACCGCTCGTCTTTACGCCCAGGCGCAGACCGATACCCTTGCCACGCTTGGTCAAAAAGGCGGAAACATGGCGGGCAGCCGCCTCCGTAAGAGTGACTGACATACTGTTTGTCCTCGTTTGTGTTCGTTGTCGCGAGTCGATTACTTGGCGTGCTTGGCCTTGTAATCATCAATGGCCGCCTTCACCGCATCTTCTGCAAGAATCGAGCAGTGAATCTTGACGGGCGGAAGAGCCAACTCTTCGGCAATCTCAGCATTGGAGATCTTGGCTGCTTCATCAAGCGTCTTGCCTTTGACCCATTCCGAAACCAAAGAGCTTGATGCAATAGCCGATCCGCATCCGTAGGTCTTGAATTTGGCGTCTTCAATCACACCCTCTTCGTTGACCTTGATCTGCAGGCGCATGACATCGCCGCAGGCAGGGGCACCCACCATGCCAGTTCCAACGCTTTCGTCATTTTTGTCGAGCGTACCGACATTGCGGGGATGCTCGTAGTGATCCATCAATTTTTCGCTATAGGGCATTTTTTTCGTCCTTGATGCAATCTTTGAATTCGGTTCCTATTAGTGGGCGGACCACTTGACATCGGCCAGATCGATGCCTTCCTTATGCATTTCCCAAAGAGGCGACATCTCACGCAATTTGGCCACCTTCTCAGTGAGAAGCTTCACGGTGAAATCAATATCTTCTTCCGTGGTAAAACGTCCAAGCGTAAAGCGAATCGAACTGTGTGCAAGTTCATCATTTCGTCCGATTGCGCGCAGCACATAACTCGGCTCAAGAGAAGCCGACGTGCAGGCTGAGCCGGAACTGACCGCAATATCCTTCAATGCCATCATGAGACTTTCGCCTTCAATGAAAGCAAAGGAAATATTGAGATTCGTCGGCACACGATGTTCCAGATCGCCGTTGACATAAACGTCCGGAATATTTTTCATGATGCCGTCCAACAGTCGCTTGGAGAGCTTTTCGGCGTGCTCACGATCCTTATCGGCCTCCAGCAATGCCAAGCGATAAGCCTCGCCCATGCCTACGATCTGATGCGTAGCAAGCGTGCCCGAGCGCATACCGCGTTCGTGTCCACCACCGTGAATCTGCGGCTCAATACGCACACGCGGCTTACGGCGAACATAAAGAGCTCCGATGCCTTTGGGGCCGTAGACTTTATGCGAGGACAGACTCATCAGATCAATCTTGAGCTTTTGCGTGTCAATGACAAGTTTTCCGGGAGCCTGCGTGGCATCGCAGTGAAACAGTACGCCGCGTTCACGGCAAATATTGCCAATGGCTTCCAAATCCTGAACAACACCGATTTCGTTGTTGACGGCCATCACGGATACAAGCGTCGTATCCGGACGAATAGCAGCCTTGAGCTCCTCAAGATCAATCAGGCCATTTTCCTGAACATCCAGATACGTAACCTCATAGCCTTCCGTTTCAAGATGACGCATGCTGTCAAGCACCGCCTTGTGCTCGGTTTTTACCGTGATGAGGTGCTTGCCCTTGTCTCGATAAAAGTGTGCGGCTCCCTTGATGGCGAGATTGTCGGATTCTGTTGCGCCTGATGTAAACACGATTTCGCGCGGGTCAGCATTGATATAGGCCGCGATGTGTCCGCGAGCCTCTTCCACCGCTTTTTCCGCTTCCCAACCGTAGGCATGCGAACGACTGGCAGGATTGCCGTATTTTTCGCACAGGTAAGGAATCATCTTTTCAGCCACGCGAGGATCAACAGGCGTAGTCGCCGAATAGTCAAGATAAACAACGTGATGCTGCATTTTTGCGTCTCTTTCTTGTTGTTGCGCACACCGGCAGGAAAGCTTGAAACCATCTTGCCGATAGGTTTTAAATTTGCCGCCACAGTCCTCAGTCAGCTCTTCGGTTCCGTGATATGCACGATGATCGGTCGTTCGACCACATCACCATGGTGTCCATGATCCCGAAGGCTTCTCTCCTTGATGGACTGCAAAGACTGGGCATTGAGAAATTCCGCCATTTTTGCGTTCAGATCCGACCAAAGTCCATGTGCCAGACATTGCGCACCGCCACGACAAGCCGCACCGCCCTGACACTGCGAAACATCCATGACGCCCTCAACGGCTTCGACAATCTCACCGGCGCTAATCTCGGAGGCGTCGCGCCCAAGACGATAACCGCCTCCGGGACCTCGCACGCTCTGCACCAATTTTGCTCGTCTCAGCTTGCCGAAAATCTGCTCCAGATACGGAAGCGAAATTTTTTGGCGCTTGGCAATATCGGCCAAACGAACCGGACCGCTTTCACTGTGCAGCGAAAGATCAATCATGCTAGTCACCGCAAAGCGGCCTCGAGTCGTCAGTTTCACAGTCTTACTTACAGGTGTTGCGACATTGCCGCAAAGGCAATGTCCTTGGCATTGGAATCGATCGGAAACGACCGTATTCAAACGCTTTTTCTCAAATAACCTAGTTTGCAAGTCAAGTATATTAATGAAAAATACCCTGCAATAAAATATGGGTATTTCAATCCCCTCGCGACAAGGGAATTCAGAAAAAAAGAACGTAAATCCGAAGGCTTTTGAGCTCAACAGGTGCGTTCAGACAAGTGCTTCGGTACAATGCGCACAAGTACGCGACCGGCGGGAGCCGGATGCGGGGTTTTTTGCGGGCTTTCGCACCCCTCCGTCTTAAGGATGAAGCACCATGGAATTTGATTTTTCTCTCATCACCAACTCGCTGCCACTTCTGCTACAAGGCGCTCTGGTGACTCTTGAGATCACGGCTCTGGCTGTTGGTCTTGGTCTGGTGTTTGGCCTGCTTGCCGCTCTCGCGCAGCTGTCCAAATTTGCGCCGTTGCGCCTGTTGGCCAAAATCTACGTTGACTTCATCCGCGGCACCCCGCTTTTGGTGCAGATTTTCATCATCTACTTTGCCCTGCCCGCGATCATTGGACAACGAATCGATCCTTTTGTTGCCGCTGTAGCCGCCTGCTCGATTAATTCCGGCGCATACGTGGCCGAAATCTTCCGCGCAGGCATTCAGTCCATCGAACTCGGTCAGATGCGCGCTGGTTTGTCTCTGGGCATGACTTGGGGACAGACAATGCGCTACATCATTCTTCCGCAGGCTTTTAAGCGCATCATTCCGCCACTCGGCAACGAATTCATTGCTATGTTGAAAGACTCTTCATTGGTTTCGGTCATCGGCTTTGAAGAACTCACACGTACCGGACAGCTGATTATTGCTGAAACATACGGCTCGCTTGAAATCTGGACGACAGTGGCCATTGTCTATTTGGTGATGACTCTGACAATCACTCAGCTCGTCTCCCGACTGGAAAAACGCTTCAAGATAAGCGACGCCCGTTAAGACCAAGGGTTGGGACGCCTTCGCTTTTGCGAAGGCGTTTTTTTTATCAGCACTAGAGCCTTGGCACGGCTGCCAAAAGCGTCTGTGTGTACGGATGCTTCGGATGCGTGAGTATTTCCGCCGCTCTGCCGCTTTCCACAATGTGGCCTTTTTGCATGACGGCCACTTCGTGCGCCATAAATTCCACCACTGCAAAATTGTGCGTAATGAACAAATACGAAACCCCTTGATCAAGCTGAATTTCGCGCAGCAAATTGAGAATTTGCGCCTGAACGGACACATCAAGCGCTGAAGTGGGCTCATCGCATACTACAACCTTGGGATTGACCGCCAGTGCTCTGGCTATCGCAATACGCTGTCGCTGTCCGCCGGAAAATTCATGTGCCAAACGGCTGAAAGCGCTCTTTGGCAATCCCACCCGATCCAAAAGCCGGCAGACTTCCGTATGCACCTGATCCTTTGAAATCTCCGATCGCAGGGCACAAATACCCTCTCCAACGAGTTCCCCCACCGTCATGCGGGGATCCAATGATGCAAAAGGATCTTGAAAGACAATCTGGGCACAGCTTCTCAAATGTCTCTTAAATCGTCCCTTGTCATCAAAAGCAGATTCACCGGCAATCTTTACGTCTCCGCGTACCAAAGCATTATCAAGCAATCCGAGAGCCGCCTTGCCCAAGGTTGTCTTTCCTGAACCTGATTCTCCGACCAACGCCAGAGTCGTTCCCCGAGCCAATTCCAAAGAGGCGCCGTGTACAGCCTCAAAATCGCGTCTACGGGAAAACAGACCGGCGCTGCTGCGGTAAATCACCGAAACATTCTCTAGTTTCAATACAGTTTCTCGCGCCACAGGCAAAGAAACATTCTGTCCGAAATCATTTGTAACGCGTTTCTGCGGCTGCAGACATCGCACTTCTCTTTCCGACCCAACTGACGTCATCGGCGGGCAACGCTGCTGACATGCCGCCGTAGCCAGCGGGCAGCGAGGCGCAAACCGACACCCGTGAGGCATATCGGTCAGATCCGGTACCACTCCGGCAATACCGGTCAGCGTACGCGAACTTTTATCCGCACTCGGTACTGCGCCCAACAGTAACTGTGCGTACGGATGACAAGGCTGAGAGAAGAAGGCCTCAACAGTGCTTTGTTCAACAATTTGACCGGCGTACATCAATCCGACCCGATCTGCGTAGCGCCGTACGAGTGCCAAATCGTGAGTGATCAACAGTAAAGCGATCCCCCGCTCCTTTTGAAGCTGCTTGAGAAGATCCAAGATTTGAGCCTGACGCGTCACATCAAGCGCCGTGGTCGGCTCATCGGCCACAACAACATCCGGACTGCATGCCAGAGCCATTGCAATCATCACGCGCTGCTTTTGTCCGCCGGAAAGCTCATGAGCAAAAGCATCTATCTTTTTTTGCGGATCATCAAGTCCCACCCTCTCAAGCCACTGCAAAGCGCGTTCACGCGCCTGAGCCCTGGTCAGATTCTCATGCAGTCTCACCGCTTCGATGATCTGATCTCCGACACTCATCACAGGATTGAGACTTGTGGCGGGCTCCTGAAAAATCATCGCCACGCGAGCCCCTCGAATCCGCTGCATGTCACTTTCAGTGACCGACATCAAATCGAGTCCCTTGAGATTCACGCTGCCGCGACTGATAAAGACTCCCTGTGGCAAAAGTCGCATCAACGACAAAGCCGTAAGCGACTTTCCGCATCCCGACTCCCCCACAAGTGCCAGGCATTCTCCGGCATGCAGCACAAACGAAACATCGCTTACCGCAGTTACCGGTTTTCTTCGCCCAATCTGAACGCTCAAATTCTTGACGCTGAGAATTTCCGTCATTTCACCCTCACGAGCGAGCAGATGCGCTTCTCGGGTCAAAAGCATCTCTGACGCCAGAAGCAAAAAGATTGGCCGACAGCACCAACGTCACCATAAAGACAAAAC
>DXSO01000209.1 GCA_019410445.1 Sutterella sp. | reverse complement strand
TCGTAGTAATGACATCAGCAGGCTTTTGCGCACTACCGGACGGCAGATTCTCGACAGCGGGAACAAGAGCAACCACATTTTCCTCCAGCCCCATTTCCGCAGCCGCCTTAACCGCAGCCATAACCACTGCCGCACCGGACATGTCAAACTTCATTTGATCCATCGTGCGCGACGGCTTGAGTGAAATACCACCCGCATCAAAGGTCACACCCTTGCCGACAAGAACAATCGGAGCCTTGCTTTCAGCCGCTCCATGCCAGCTCAATTCAATAAACACGGGAGCTACTTCACTGCCCTTGCTCACGGCAATGACCCCTCCCATTCCGGCCTCATCAATGGCTTCCTTATCCAGTACAGTCAGCGAAAGCTTGTCCTTTTCCGATTTTTTTGCAGTCTTCTCGAATTCACGAACAACGCTTTCAGCAGCCTCGGCCATAAACTGAGGATCACAGATATTGGGCGGCAAATCCTGAAGTTCCTTAGCCCAGATCATGGCTCCCGCACTGATGCAGCCAACGCTCAGAGAGGCTGATACATCCGAGTCCGACACCCACACGATCTTATCGACGGCTGCCGCAGGCTTTCCTTTTGTTTTGAGCCCCAAACTCTTGTGAGATGCAAACAAAAGCTCTCTTACTGCAGTGCGTGCAGCCCACTCTTCATTGCGTTCAAGAAGCGACCACTGCGCGGAAGTAAGCGCTACAACCCCACCCTTGGCAAACTTGGCTACCTTGCGATGAACATTAATGAAGGTCTTTTCGCAGAAACCTTTCTTGGAACCAAGTCCAACAACAATCACCCGTTTAAAGCCCGCTCCGGCAACTCCGTAAAGCACCGTAACTTCAGAGGCTTTGCCATTGAAATCCCCAGCTTCAATCTGCGCGGAAATCAAGCCGCCGGCAGCATCAATATCAGCTGCAGCTACCGTCAGCTCCGGTTTTTCGTTCTCTTCGGCTCCCCACACGCCGACAACCAACGTATCGGCCTGTAGGTCTTTCATTGTCTTTGCTACTTCAATCTGCATTTTCAAATTTCTCCATTCCTGTCGGGCAACTGCATCAAGCCTAGAAAGCTCCGACTCCAAAATCGTTGCAAAAACTCCACGCACGCACGAATTTAATGATAGGAAGCCTTTTTGGACTCATCCACCCGCAAAGGCGGGAAACTGTCCCAACGCTCACACCCCGGGCACTGCCAAGTGAAAGTGTGAGCCAAAAAGCCGCAGTGACTACACTGATAGCGTGCAAAAAGCTTACTTTGTTTGGTGGTGACTTCGGCCAAAAGACGCGCCTGGTCGTCTTCCGGATCTGCTTTGGCCCTGAGATTGCACAACACTGAGAACGCCGAAAGCGAAGGACGATTTTTCAGTGCTTCTCCTGCAAAAGCAGCCGCCGTCGGAGCATCGGACCAGACGGACATTCGCGCAACGGCGGCAGTCAGCACATCCACGGATCCGGATATGGCAAATATGTTCTTAAGGTAATTCATTGCGGCTGTCTTATCTTTTTCCGCCAGTACGTCAGCCTTTTTAGCCGCAATCAACGGCGTGTACGCCGGTTTGGATTTCTCAATCTTATCCCAGGCCTCAATAGCCTCGGCGCTCTTGCCGGCATCAAGTGCCAAATCCGCAGCCAAAGACAATGCACGGGGATTTTCCGGATTTGCCTTAAGTGCCTGAGCGATAAATTCTTCGGCTCGTGCAATATCTTTGGTCATTCGAGCCATGCTCGCCAATTCGCAATAGTAGTGGCTAATTTCCACATGCAGATCTTTACCGCTTTTTTGCAGACGACCAGCCGTTTCTACGGCCTTCTTCCAGTCATGTTCCGTGCAGTAGATATGCATCAGAGCCTCAAGGGCTTCAATTTCGCGTCCCTTGAAAGATGCCAACTGTTCATATGCCGACTCGGCACGGTCATACATGCCTGACTTCAGGTAATCGAGAGCAAGTTCTGCCATTGCAGTCGCCCGCTCGGCTTCCGGCAGTTCCAGTCGATTAACCAAAAAACTATGAATACGAATGGCTCGATCAAACTGTCCGCGGCGACGGAAAAGATTGCCGAGAGCATGATGCAGTTCTATCGTCTCCGGATCCAGACGCACCACCTCAATGAAAAGATCGATGGCCTTGTCCGCCTTGACCGGATCATCGCTCAGAAGCAGCGACAACCCTTTGGCATAGTGATCGTCTATGCCCTGCGTGGCCTTTTTATGCTGCTTGAAATCCACGCCTCGCAGCCACCAACCGGAGGCAAAAAGAATCGGGACTGCAACGAAATACCAAAGTTCGAATTCCATTTGTTCAATATGTAGTCAGTTTTCAATTCAGATTAAGGCACGTTTTTCTTTGCAAACAAAATATCGTGCCATCCAAGTTCTTTAGCTACCGGGTTGCGCAGCAGGTACGACGGATGATAGGTCACAACCACAGGAACCTTTCTGCCGGCAATAACCGCTTCAAAAAGCTTGCCCCGCATTTGGGAAATCGGCCGAGTCTCTCCCAAAATACGCGCAACGGCATGCTTACCCATCAAAATCAGCAGCTTAGGCTGCAACAATTCAAGTTGCCGATCCAGAAAAGCGGAACAAGCGGCGACTTCATCCGGTCTTGGATCACGGTTTCCAGGCGGTCTGCACTTGAGCACGTTGCAAATAGCAACATCCTTGCCACGATGCAAATTGCAAGCTTTGAGTATCTCGGTAAGAAGTTTCCCGCTGTTGCCGACAAACGGAACGCCTGAAAGATCCTCCTCACGCCCGGGAGCCTCTCCGATCATCACGATGGGACATCCCGGCTCTCCGTCGGCCACAACCGTATTGGTTCTGCCTTTGGCCATTGAGCAGACCTTGCACCGATCTGCAATAGCCTTGATATCCTGCCATCGCGCACTCTGCAAATCTGCAACAACCT
>DXSO01000208.1 GCA_019410445.1 Sutterella sp. | reverse complement strand
CTTTTGTTCCGCCGCCTGCCTCCGTCAGACCTAAATGCAGCGCCCACGGAGCCAACTTTGACAATTCTCGACAAACAACCACCAGATCCTGCACATCGCTGACTTTCGTTGAAAGTACGATGCGATCGGGCGCCAGACCAAGCTCCACGGCTTTGAGCGCGCTGCGATGCGCACTCTGCACAATAGCATCAAGAGTGACGGCTCGAACCTCACGCGGGTGAGGCAAACGACGATTGGCATCCATCATCTGAGCAAGCAGATCTTTATCCAAAGACCCACCGTTGACGCCAATACGCACAGCCTTGCCGTTATCAACGGCAAGACGAATCATCGTGGCAAAATTGTCGTCGTGTTTTGCCCCTTTTCCGACGTTTCCGGGATTAATTCTGTACTTAGACAACGCTCTCGCACAAGCAGGATACGTTGTCAACAACTTATGCCCGTTGTAGTGAAAATCCCCCACGAGCGGCACATAAAATCCCTCGTCGTCGAGTCGGGCACGAATTTCAGGCACCGCTTGAGCAGCCTGAGGCGTATTGACAGTGAGTCTCACAAGTTCACTGCCTGCCTCAGCCAATGCTTTAACCTGCGCAACCGTTGCAGCCACATCCTCTGTCGCCGTGTTGGTCATAGACTGTACAACCACCGGCGATTGGCCTCCTACAGTAACGGTTACAGGGCCGTTTTGGATGCGTACAGCGTGCGTTTTCCGACGCCCCTTCCAGGCCGTTTCCTCCGCTCTCTCCGGGTACACGGCAATCGTTCTATCGGGCATTTCCTTCACAATCCTTTTCAGAAAAAACGCAGAAATCAGGCGTTTTCTTCCTGATGCTGTTCAGGCAAAATCCCAAAAGCGCGCTTTTGCTCCAACAAGCGCTCTGCGCGACGAGTTCTGTCCTTGACTTCTCCGGCTAACTGACCGCAAGCAGCATCAATATCGTCACCGCGCGTTTTTCGCACTGTCGTTACGATTCCAGCGTCATTAAGAATTTTTGCAAAAGCAAGAACCGTTTCTCGATCAGGACGCTTCAAATCTGAATCCGGGAAGGGATTGAACGTTATCAAATTGAATTTACAAGGAACCGTACGAACAAGTTCGATAAGTTCTCGAGCATGCTTGGGCTGATCATTGATTCCCCCCAGCATCAGATATTCGAACGTAATAAAGTCGCGCGGAGCAACCTTCAGATAACGACGACATGCAGCCATCAGATCCGCCAACGGATGCTTGCGGTTGACAGGCATAATCATGTCGCGCAAAGCATCATCAGGAGCATGAAGGCTGACTGCCAATGCCACCGGCACTTCAGCTCCAAGTTTGTCAATCTGATTGACCAGACCGGAAGTCGAAACCGTCACGCGACGCCGTGAAAGACCATATCCGTTGTCATCAAGAAACAAACGCAGCGCAGGAATGACATTGGACAGATTCTGCAACGGCTCGCCCATGCCCATGAGCACTACATTGCTGATAATTCGATCGTTGGGATCCGTGACTCCTGCTTCGGCACGCAGCGTACGTTCTGCGTACCACAACTGACCAACAATTTCAGCAGTCGTGAGATTACGGTTGAACCCCTGCTTGCCTGTCGAGCAAAACAGGCATCCCATGGCACAACCTGCTTGGGTCGAAATACAAAGCGTTCCGCGATCATCTTCAGGGATAAACACCGCTTCGACAGCATTGCCATTGCCCACATCAAAAAGCCACTTGCGCGTACCGTCAGCCGAATGCTTAACAGTAATGACCGGCGGCGCTTTGATGTAGGCCAAGTCTTTCAACTTGGCCCTGAAGCTCTTGGCCAGATTGCTCATTGCATCAAAGTCGTCCTCGCAGTGCCGATGCATCCAGCGCGCAAGCTGAATTGCTCGATAAGGCTTTTCTCCGAGAGCGGCGCACCAAGCCTTTATTCCCTCAACGTCAAAGTTGAGCAGATTGACGCGCTCGGGCGCCTGACTTTGATTTTCATGCATAGTCACAATCCGGCCTTACTTGATAACTTCTGATTAGCGCGAGCAGATGGCAAGCGTCGGGAAGAAGTAAGCCACTTCAACAGCAGCCGTTTCCGGAGCATCGGAACCGTGAACAGCGTTGGCATCGATGCTTTCGGCGAAATCAGCGCGAATCGTGCCCTTTTCGGCCTTCTTCGGATCCGTTGCGCCCATCAGCTGACGGTTCTTGGCAATGGCGTCTTCGCCTTCGAGAACCTGGATCATCACGGGACCGGAAATCATGAACTCAACGAGAGCATTGAAGAAGGGACGTTCCTTGTGCACTGCGTAGAAGCCTTCGGCTTCGGCACGAGAAAGCTGACGCATCTGGGCGGCGACGATCTTGAGACCGGCGTTTTCAAAACGGGTGTAGATCTGACCGATCACATTCTTAGCAACTGCATCGGGCTTGATGATGGAAAGAGTGCGCTGAATAGCCATTTGTTTCTCTTAAATGAAAAAAATAAAGAAAGAGTTCGCATTGCTGCGGACCCGCATTCGAAGAATATCTGTTCGCCGGGTGCAAACACCCCTTGAGCAGACCTCAAAATTCAACGCGCGATTTTACCATGCAGGACCTCATCGTCTTGATCCCTGGATCGTTTGGTTGCAGTTTTTTTCGATTTTGCTTTTTCTTTGATCTTGTCACGGTGATCAAATTTAAATAGCACGGATTCTCATTTGCTTTGATTCATACTCGCTTTACTGTGCCATCGCAATTGAGTGACATCATTTTGTAAAACGTCTTTCAAACTGATAATTTCGTTACGATACTTTCTTTCATTTTCAGTTTGAAAACTTTAGCTCCATTTGCAATTAGAGACTGCATTCTGAAATTTAATTGGTTAATTTCTCCAAATTCTCATTTATGTCTAGTATACTTTCAACCAACAAGTGAGAACTCACTCATTTCTTGACGAATTTTATTT
>DXSO01000207.1 GCA_019410445.1 Sutterella sp. | reverse complement strand
CTCGGAGTCCGGCTCATGATTTCGTTCTGCCCGAGTCGCTGCGAAGCGCCGCGGTGCTGCCCGATACGATGATCGACATCGAGCGGGAGGCCATCGTGTTTTCTTCTCCCGCCGCGAAACAAGGCAGGGACTCGGAATGCCTGAGTCGGGAAACGCACGCCGTCGAAGCCGTGGGACTGGCGGTGACGGGGCTTCCCGCCCGCACGCATCTGTCGCACATGCGTCTGGTGCTCGGCTCGGCTTCGGCGCTCAAAGCGCGCATCGGCACGCCCTTTTTGTGGACGACGAGCGTGCAGCCGACTTCCATTGAACAGGACCGCTCGATTACAGCCGTCAAGCACGCGCGCGTGCGGCAGCTCATGAATACCGAAATCGGACAGTTTCTGACCGACCTTTCGGATCGGCACCGCGATCTCGAGTTGGCCAAACGCGCCTGCGAAGAGGGAAGGGGGCTCGCCCGCATTGCCCAAAGTCTGGTGGTTTACGCCGCGCCCGGCAAGGCTGCTGCCGCCGCTCACAATGCCGCCAACGTGCTTGCCGCCGCAGGTCTTCAGGCTTACGTCAACGTGGGTCTGCAGGTGATGGATCTGATGCAGGGGCTGCCGCTGGAGGCGGGCGTGAGCCTGATGCGGGACATCAAGACGGCGGGGCGCGCTTTTACGGTTACCCGCGAGGCCGCAGGCCATCTGCTGCCGCTTGCAGGAGAATACCGCGGCAGTCCTACCCGCGCCGGCGAATCGAGCCGCAAGCCGATGCTGATGCTTGTCACGCGCAGCGGAGAGCTCATGCCCGTGGATATTTTTGCCAACCGAAACGGCAACTACAACGCCGTGGTGACGGGAACCTCGGGTTCCGGCAAGTCGGTGCTCACGCAGGAGCTCGTCACGTCCGTGCTTGCCACGGGAGGCCGCGTCTGGGTCTTTGACATCGGTAAAAGTTATGAAACGTGCGTGGAACTCGCCCGCGGGCAGTTCATCGATTTTGAGAAGACGGCCGCTAACGGCGCGGGGATCTGTCTGAATCCGCTCGACATGATGGGAGAAGATCCCGCCGAAAGCCTCGACGAGGTCGCTCAGATCATCGCGGCCATGGCCAACGGCAATGCTCCGATGGAGATGACCGCAATGGAGCTGGTGAAGGTCAACATCGCCGCGGTCGTGCAGAAGGCTCGAAGCGAAAAGCGCGTGCCGCAGCTCGCCGACCTTGTTCTTCAACTGATGTCGACGCGCGATCCGGCGCTGCACGACGTGGCGGTGCGCTTGTCGCCCTTTGCCGCCGGCGGCCGCTTTGCGTCCTGGTTTGAAGGGCGGGCGAACGTCAATTTCGAGTCGGCGCTCGTCGTGCTGGAAATGGAGGCGCTTGCCAACAGGCCCGTGCTTCAAAGCGCCGTGCTGCTCATTCTCATCATGCGGATTCTGCAGGAAATCCGCACGTGTCCGCGCAGTGAAAAAAAGCTCATCGTCATTGACGAGGCCTGGAGACTGCTCACGGGTGAGGCGGCAGGCTTCATCGAATGGGCTACCCGAACGCTGCGCAAGTACGGAGCCGGAATCGTGTGCGTGTCGCAGTCGATGGAGGACTTTCGCATGTCGGCTTCGGCGCGGGCGGTTCGAGCCAACGCCGACAGCGTGTTTTTGTTTCGGCAAAAGCCCGAGGGCATTGCGGCCTTTACCGGTGATGCGGCGCTGCAGCAGACGCTTATGGGTCTTACCACGGTTTCGGAAAGCTTTTCGGAAGTGTGGGCCAAGGTGGGTGACGCGCCCGGAGTCGTCGCACGTCTCATTCTCGATGATTTCTCCATGACGGCGTTTTCAACCCGAGCCGACGTTTTCGAAGCGGTGCGGCGTGAAAAAGCACGCGGGCGCAGCGCGCTTGAGGCCATTTCGATTGTGGCCGAAAAGGGGTCGGAGGCGTACGAATGAAGCGCTCGTTGAAGAAAACGGCGCAGGAAAACGCCGCATCCGTTCCGCTTCGTCGTGAGGCTCTGAACGGCGCCGAACAAAGTGCGGCGCAGGCCGCTTTGCAATGGTCTCAGTCCGAAGACGACGAAGGGATTGATCACGGTTCGGCTCAAAAGGAAGCGGCGTTGATTGACTCGCATCGCGATTGCGCACGCGCTCGGGTGCTTTGGGAAAAGCAGCGCCGTGAAGCAATGCGTCAATTGCCGGGAGCCATGGCCTTTTATGAAGAGGCGCTGATGCGCTCGGCGCATTCCGGAGCGCTTGAACGCATTGCCAAGGACAACGGATTGTCAGACGAACAGATGCGTGAGGTTTGGGAAAAGTTTCTTGCCTCACACAGAGAGCGCGTCGTGCGGCTTGCTTCGGGCTCGGGAATTGACGATGGTGCTGCGAACCCCTCGGGAATCAGACGGGAAGCGGACGAGACGGTGAACGAAAAAAACGAGGAAGCGGACGAAAACGGGAAGCGACCGGAAGAGCTTCGAAGGGAAGAGCCGGATGAAAGCATGACGCAGGACGGCATGACGGACGGCGAATACGGGCGATACGATGAAGCGCATGCGATTGCCGAGCGCAGGCGGCTGATTAACGAGGAGATCGGCCGAAGCGAATACGAGCGATGCCGTCGGGCAAGAGAAGCCTTCGCAGCCGACAAGCCGCGTGCGTCGAAGTCAGTGCGCCCGGGTGGGTTTTTATTTCGAAAGGGGTTGCTTGCCGCAGCGTGTGCGGCCGTCGTCTGCTGCCTGTGGGTCGGTGCTTCCGCACTGCGAGGTTTCGATGCCGGCTTTTCGCGTACGTTTGGAAACTTCGGGTTTTCGCAGACGATCGGCGTGGTTGACCGCGCCGCAGCCCGAAGCTTCATTGCGCAGCTTGCGCGCAGCGAAAGTCTGGAGACGGTATTGGCCGCAAACGAGGCGTTCGACGCGCTTTTTCTGGAAGCCGCAGCCGAAGTGGCGGGAGAAAGG
>DXSO01000206.1 GCA_019410445.1 Sutterella sp. | reverse complement strand
GGCCGTTCCTAAGGTTTTCTTATTGAGGAAGTTACGTTCGATGTCGATTAAGGCGATGTTGTCGCGTCCGGCAGGTGTGGCTCAGTACACCGTTGGAGAAGAAATTGCCAATGCACTCACGCACGGCATAGCGGCTCTGTTGTCCGTTGCCGGACTTGCGGTGCTTGTGGCATTTGCCGTGCTGTATTCCGGAGCTCCGGAAGTAGTGGCTGCAGTCAGTATTTTTGGCGCGAGCATGGTGTTTTTATACACTGCTTCGACCTTGTATCACTCTATTCCGAATCCACGAGCCAAGAAGGTTCTTCAGTATTTGGATCACTCAATGATCTATGTATTGATTGCGGGATCATATACGCCGTTTTGTTTGATTACTCTGCAGGGATATACGGGAATTGCGTTGCTGTGTGCCGTGTGGCTGATTGCTGCGGCAGGTATCAGCTTACAGTCATTTCTTTTACACAAGGCAGATTGGATTAATTGTCTGCTTTATCTTTCAATGGGATGGCTTGCCGTATTTGTGATCGACCCATTGGTGTCGACTTTGGACAGAGGCGGTTTGATGCTTTTGGTGGCAGGAGGTCTTGCCTACACGTTCGGTGTATTTTTCTACATCTTTGAACGAATTCCTTTCTCTCATGCCATTTGGCATACATTTGTTTTTGCCGGTACGACGCTTCAGTTTTTCAGCGTCTTGTTGTATGTGATTCCGGGGGTAAATGCATGAGTGCTGAAATTTGTGCCTGGCAAGATGCCTACTTTTCAGGTGTTTCTCGACTTTTTGATGAATTATGGGGTTGGGAACTCGAAGGAACTGAGCAGGAAAAAAGAGATATATCCGACTTGTATGTGGCTGGTGCCATGCTTGCCAGCAACCATTTGCGCGTTGTTCGGCAAGACAATCAAACAGCAGCTTTTTTAGGGTCGATTTTTTATAAAAACCCGATAGCCGACCAAGCTTTGCAAAATCCGGCTGCGTTTCATCAGGTAGCGGTTGTGATTGAAGAGCGATTGCGTGCGACGCCCCTGGGGCGTGATTCCATTGTTTTTAACGAGTGCATTACAGAGGCCAATCAAAAGCTGAAAGCAGATATGCAAGCCAAGGGGTTTACATGGCAGGGCGAACTCAAGCTGCTGATGACTTCCCCCCTTTATCAGGGAAGAGGATTTGCCAAATTGCTCGTGAACGATACGCTTGAACGCATGAGACGGCAGGGCATAAGCGAAGTGATTCTCTACACCGACAGCCACTGCAACTGGCAATACTACGAAAAAAACGGCTGGGTTCTGGCGTCTGAACACGAATGGTATTTCAGGGAAGATCCCATCCGAGCGCTTGCTTATTGGAAAGCTTTATAAGGCACAAGCAACAAACCCCGAGTCAAAAACAGACTCGGGGTTTGTGTTGCAGAGCGTTCGAGTACTAGTTTTCTGCGCGCATTTGCAGGTACGCAGGGCCGAACATCTGTGCGTAGCTTTCGATTGTGAAAGCGAACTTATCGGGATTGTCAATGTACTTCAGCCCATCGGTGGCAAGACTGCCGTCATAGGCAAGCTGCAAGAACGGTATTTGTTGAGAAGCTTTCTTGCCGTCTTTCCAGAAGTAGTCGGTGTACTGAGAACCAACTGTAAAACCGTTCATGTCGCTGTTCATGACAAATTCTGCACGATAACGGATATCGTCGAATTCGAAAAGAGAACGCATTTTCTTGATGGTTTGGGACTTTTCAAGAATGGTGTTGTTGAGAGAAAGAAGATCCTGAGCCGAGCATTCGAATTGAACGACAACGGTTCCGTCGTTGCGAGTATTTTCAGACCATTTCTGAGAGTCTTTTTTGCAGGCTTCCCAGACATCGAGAACATCGCCCATATTGGCGGCCGGACTGTACTCGACCAGGACGGTGTCATGAACAAGATTGGTATTGACGGAACTGCAGGCAGTAAGAGCCATGACGCAGGCCGAAACGGATGCGATTTTCAGTAAGTGAAGCTTTTTCATTTTTCTTCGCCTTCAAGGAGGTCGGATTGTTTCTGGCAAGCAAAGGGCATGCAGGAGGGCCAGGCAGTCAATTCGTCGTCGTCTTCAACGGTCTGCAGAGCTTCCGGTCCATCGTATGCCGTGTTGACGGCGTAGTTGAGCTTGGCATAAGTCGTCATGACTTCATGCTCAAGCACGCCTTGTGCTTTGCGGGGATTTTCACGGATCAGGCGCACAGCTTCTTCGAGTGATTCCAGGGCGTCTTCCAAAGTGGCGGCAAACCATTCGGCCTGAATACGGTCAGACATGAAAAAAGTATCCTGTTAGTAAGACAATAAAACGACAGTCTACCCATGTAAATCAAAGACTGCCTTAACAGTAGAAGAGAACGAAAACAAGGTAGAGGTGCTGAATTGTCAAGATCCGAGTTGAAGTGAAATGGAAACGTTGTATCAACAGATGGCCGTCCCGAATTAAGACGAGACGGCTGATGTTAAATTTCAATGCAAAAGTCCTCCGTGAGCAGTCTTTTGCAGCTAAATAGCCTTATTTTTTGACATTTTTTCGGTGAGACGCACCAATGGTGCGCGGATGGAGCGCCTCACTGCATGCGTCCTGAAGAGTGGCGTGGCATGCCCGTGCCCGATGTACTACCAACCAGACATCAATGCCAACATCGAAGCGTGGCGTCGGGAAAAAAGTTTGCAGGCAACTCTTGAAAACAGACCAGAGCTCATAGAGAGGGGCAGAGAGCAAGGACTTTTGAGTAAACACGATGAGAAGTTTTTCAAAGGGATTAAGGTGAATTAAATTATTCCTTTGCACGTTGAATATCTGAAGCTAGCCGAGTGTTGAAAAACAACACTCGGGTTTCTTTTTTGGGTTATCCCTAAAAATTTCGGATTTTCAAAAAAAAATCAAGCAATTCGATTGCTTGGAGCAGTACGGAAAGTGTCCGTTTTTTC
>DXSO01000205.1 GCA_019410445.1 Sutterella sp. | reverse complement strand
CCGTAGGCACCAATATTCTGAACAGCGGCGCCGCCCACTGTGCCAGGGATCGCAGCGAGATTTTCCAACCCAAACCATGCATGATCAATGGCATGTCTGACGAAAGCATCCCAAGTGACACCCGCACTGACTCGGACAAAATAAAAACTGTCGTTTTCATCCGTGAGTTCAATCGAGCCGCCAGTCATGTGCAGCACGAGTCCGTCAAAATCTCGGGTAAAAAGTGTATTGGAACCTCCCCCGAGCACGAAACACGGCAGATTGCCATAACGAGGATCGGCCAATACGGATCGAATGTCTTCGGGCGTCTGTACCTTAGCGTAAAAACGCGCCTTGGCTGCAACAGCAAAGGTATTGAAAGGCTCAAGAGAGACGTTTTGCTCGACGACTGACATGGCAATTGAACTCCGGTGGAATTCCATGGTTAAACGGGCTTATCGTTCGATTATAAGCGTCGAAACGGGGAGCACATCATCTGCTGTGCTCCCCACGGAACAACTTGATTGAAACTAATCGAAGACAGCCTCTATTTTGGCTTGAATATGCGCGGGATCCAATCCGCAACGATTAAACAACACGTCGGTATTGCCGTGATCAACAAACTCATCCGGCACACCAAAAAGCAACGTGCGCACACTCTTTCCTGCTTGGCTCAATATCTCCAAAACAGCTGATCCCGCGCCACCTGCTTTGATGCCTTCTTCTGCGGTCACAATCAAATCGTGTTCATCGGCAGCCTTAAGAACTGCACCCTCATCCATGGGTTTGACAAAGCGCATATCAATTAACGTTGCATCCAGCGCTTCTGCCACACCAGCCAAACGCCAAACCATGGAACCGAAAGCAAGAATAGCGACTCTGCGTCCCTTTGCTTGAGTGCTGCTTCGTATTGTTTTGCCTTTGCCGATTTCAACCACCTCCGTCGTGGCGGTCACCTGAACTCCGGGACCGGTTCCTCGAGGATAACGAACCGCCACGGGCGAGTTCAGAGTCCAGGCGGTATTGAGCAGCAAACGCATTTCGTTTTCATCGCTCGGGGTCGCAACCGTCATATTCGGAATCGAACGCAAAAAGGCGATATCAAATAAACCGTGATGCGTTCGACCGTCCGCTCCCACTAAACCGCCTCGGTCAATGGCAAAAAGCACCGGAAGATTCTGAATTGCGACGTCATGGACAATCTGATCGTATGCTCGTTGGGCAAACGTCGAATAAATTGCCACCACCGGATGCATGCCTGCGCAAGCAAGTCCAGCAGCAAACGTCACTGCGTGCTGCTCGGCAATGGCAACGTCTCGATATCGATTGGGGAAGCGCTTTTCAAATTCCACCAAACCAGAACCCTCGCGCATGGCCGGCGTGATGGCATACAGCGTCTTATCACGTTGCGCCGTTTCACAAATCCAATCTGAGAACAGCTGTGTGTAGGTTTTCTTGCTTGCCGCGCATGAAGGCTGAATACCAATAGTCGGATCAAATTTTCCCACACCGTGATAAAGCGTCGGATCCTCTTCGGCCGGCTTATACCCTTTGCCCTTTCTGGTCTTGACATGCAAAACAATCGGGCCGTCGAGCGCCTTGAGATTTTTCAAAAAGCCAATCAGACCTACAAGGTCATGCCCATCAATCGGACCGAAATAATTAATGTCGAAACTCGAAAACAGCGTGGAAGGCGGCGACAAAAAGTTGACCGTTTGCTTTTCAACTCGCTTGGCAAAATCCCACAGCAAGGGCATTGGCTTGAGGATCGACTTCGAAATTTCACGAGCCTTCCAGATAGGAGCGGTACTTACCAGCTTCGCCAAGTGCCCCGAAAGAGCTCCTGCCGGAGGCGAAATTGAGTGGTCGTTGTCATTGAGAATAATCAGCAGCTTTAGGTCTTTTTTGTATACGCCCGCGTGATTGAGCGCTTCGACTGCCATACCGCCAGTCAAAGCACCGTCTCCGATGACAGCAATATGCCACCGATCTTTGTGTCCATTGAGACTGTCTGCAACAGCCATTCCCAGCGCTGCGGAAATAGACGTCGATGAATGCGCAGTTCCAAAGGCGTCATACGGACTTTCACTGCGTTTTGGGAAACCGGAAATACCGTCAGCCTGCCGAAGCGTGGCCATCGCCTCACGACGTCCCGTCAGAATCTTGTGAGCATAGGCTTGATGACCGACGTCCCAAACAATGCTGTCCTGGGGCGTATTAAAAACGTAATGAAGCGCTATAGCCAATTCCGTTGCGCCGAGCGAACTCGATAAATGTCCCCCCGTTTTGCTGACGCTCTCGATCATGTATTCTCGCAACGCTGTTGCCAGAGCAGGCAACTGCTCCACGGAAAGCTTTTTCAAATCCGCCGGAGAATTGATCGATTCGAGCAACTTCTTTCGCTCTGCAGGCAACAATGTCTGCACTTTCGGTGTTATGTCCTGCTGATCCATCAGTATTTCCTGTCGGTCACAAAAGCTGCTGCACCAGCCAGCAAATCCAAAGCCGTTGCATCAAAAAGCCCCTTGGCCTGAATCAACTCAAGCGCTTGTTCAGCTTCCTGTTCCATCTGTCGTGCCAGACTCCGTGCAGCATCCAACCCCATCAGAGAAACGAATGTAGGTTTGTCGTTGGCATCATCCTTACCGGAAGTTTTGCCAAGAGTAGCCGTATCAGCAGTAACGTCAAGAATGTCGTCAATGACTTGAAAAGCCAGCCCCAAAGCCTTTGCATATCGATCAAGCTCTTCATGACACTGGGCAAAAAGTTCAACCTTGCCTGCCATAGCACCAAGACGAACACTTGCCAAAATCAAAGCCCCGGTCTTCAGACTGTGCATATGCCGCAGCGATGCCGCTTCAAGGCTTTTACCGACACTCAGAAGATCTATGGCTTGGCCTCCGCACATCCCGTCTCGACCGCTTGCCTGAGCAAGTTCGGCAATAAGACGCACTTTGACATTTGCA
>DXSO01000204.1 GCA_019410445.1 Sutterella sp. | reverse complement strand
TCAATGCGGTGTGCAATCAAAGAAGAGGCGGAGTAATCGTCAAGTCGTGTGATGAGTTCCAGTTGAAGCTTGGGGTGCTTGTGTTGGAAAGATTCAAGAGTCTGGGCAATGAAAAACTCGGAAAATGCCGTACTGGATGCAATCCGCAGTGCTCCGCTCAATTCAACTGAACGCGATTGAAAACGATCAAATAGGCCGTCGCAGCGCTCGAGCAGCTCGTCGGTTTCAGACAGGAAGTCAATACCTGCCGAGGAGAGACTGACGGCTCTCGTTGTTCGATTCAAGAGTGTCAGACCGAGACGGGACTCCAGACTGTGAATCGTGCGAGTGACGGTTGCACGAGAAATCCCGAGACTGTCTGCAGCACGGGTAAAACCACCGAGCCGAGCTACTCGCTGAAAAATTCTGAGTTCAGTAATACGATCCATTGTTGCTAAAAATGAAACAATCTAGTGACATTGTAGATATTGATTGGACGGTAAAGGAACTTTAACCTACTCGAGTTTTCAATTGATTTGCGCTCAAGGAGTGTTTGAATGCAGCGTCGAACTTTGGTTTCCAATCTGTTTTTAGCCGCGGCTGCAGCTGGTTTGCCTGTTTCATGGGTGCGGGCAGCCGCACGGGAAACTGATATTGCGAATTGGACGTCCAAAGAGGTTCAGGACGGTTTTATGCGTTTTGCCTCTACTCGACGTATGCCGGCGGACTTGGATCGGTGGCTGAATGACCCGGAAATTCAATGCATCAAACCGTACAAGGTATTTGACAATGTTTGGAATGTAGGCGTGAAGTGGGTTTCCGCTTACCTTATTGATACGGGAGAGGGCTGGATCCTGATTGATACAACGCACGAGCCCTTTGTTGATCACTTGATTGAAAACATCAAGGCTGTCGGTGTTGATTTTGATGAGATCCGGTATGTCTTGATGACCCACGGGCATTTTGATCATGTTGGCGGCTATTACAAGCTCAAGCCGTTGATGCGCAATGCTCGGTTTGCGATGAGCGAGCGAGGATGGAACGAGGCCTTTGAAGACGCAAAAGCGGCTGAGGGAACTCCCAAAGCCTGGAAAATGCTCTACGAAAAGGATTTGGTTCTCAAGGATGGTGACACGATCAAACTGGGAAACAACACCGTGACGGCCTTGGAAACTCCTGGCCATACATGGGGGACGGTTTCTTATACCTACGACGTCATATGGGGTGAGAAGCGGCATCGGGCAGTGACGGTTGGCGGTTTGGGACTCAACGCCATTTCCGGTCCCGAACAGCTTGAAGCATATATTGCAAGTATGCAGCGACTAGCTTCGCCTCAGCTTGGCATTGAGGTTGACATGACTGCTCATCCGTTCTCGAATGGTCTGACGGAATTGATCCCGAAAATTATTTCACTCCGCTCTGGTGAAAAACATCCTTTGGTTGATGTCCAGGGGTATCGAGATCAACTGAATCGACTGAAGACCAATGCACAAAAAACACTGGAAAAATTTGCTAAGAAGGCTTGAATCCGAATAACAAATTGTTGTTATTCCGAACAACTGAGAATCTTACGAAGTTGTTCGGATTCAGTTATCGGTTAGTGTACAGCGTCGAATGGATGTGCCATTCGGCGCTGTACTTCAATTGAACATTAGTCGAGGTTTAAAAGGTTAATCTTTAAAGAAACAATCCAATGTTTAGGCTTATGTTGGCGGAAATCGTTTTCTAGCGAAAAAACTCACCGTCACTTTTAAGTTGTAGGAGAAGACAGCGGTTTTGAGCGGAACGTGTTGCCGAGAAGTTGTGACGCATATTAGCGAACAAGCAATATTGTCTTAGATCCCGAGACAGTGACTAGGCATCGTATGCGTGTGCTTCAACGGTTCAATTAGCAGACTGATCGTTATTCGTCGTGACATGGGGACGATGCCTAGAGATCTCAGAGCAACCGACAGGATCAAAATGACGGCAGCGCTTGGCATGGCTGTACTGGGGGTTGTTGCGCTTTTTGCAGCCTACGCTGTGGCTCCGGATGACACTAAGACTCTGATTGCCCGAACTGGAGGGATGTTCGATCGTTGGATTAATGCAATGGTGGATGTCATACGCCAATCCGGCGAGTTGGTTCGCGAACTGTTCCAAGGACAAAACCGCACCAATGTACGGGATGGCAAGGAAGAGTCATGTGCTGCCAGCAATGTGCAGACGGCTTCGCAGAATACTCAGCGATCTCAGGATTAATTCTCTGAGATGGTATCGGTGCAGCTGCTGCTTTTGAAAATAGAACCTTCGCTAGCTTAGTGAAGAAAGTTTTAGTGGCTCTTGCAGAGTTTAGCCGTAGCAAGGTTGTTTTCTGTAAGAAGGGATTGCGAGAGGTGACTGACAACTTGACCCAGAAGCGGATAGATCGCCTGGCGAGAGGGACGCAGCTCCAGACAGTGCTCCCTCTAAATGGAGATTGAGGAGAGAACTTAGTGTTCTCCGAGTAATTTGCCGACGGTCTCGTCAATACGATCGGCTGTTTTACCCCATTTGGTGAGAGTCATGCTTCCGGCTTTGTACTGTGCGGAAGAGACCAAAGTATTGTCTTTATAAAGCGAGAGTTCCACGGAGCCAAGGTATGTTGTAAAGTCCCATGATTTTCTCATGACATATTGAAGACAATATTGACTGTGGCAATCTTGGAAGTTATCGACAATCGTAGTTTTGATGTTCCTGCGCTCGAAAGCTTGTTTAAGGGATGGGATAGCCGCAGAGACTTGAACTTTCGGATTACGCACAATACAAACTTCGTTCGGTTTTTCAGTAAATGAAGTTTTAAGATGGCCAGTCGAGGTATTTGCGCAGCCGACAAGAAGAGTGGCGCTCAGACAAAGCGAAACGCCGAGAATTTGACGATAAAGCATAGGCATGAAAACGATTTGAGGAGAGGCAGCAGTTAATAGCCGGATGGATGAACATTACGCC
>DXSO01000203.1 GCA_019410445.1 Sutterella sp. | reverse complement strand
GCTTTTGTTTGTCTGCCTGAATCGCTAAAATTACCAATAGAAATAAGGCTTTTACTGCTATTTGTTCGCTGGTTTTCGGGGTCGGGTCTGATGCGAATGAGAAAACTCTTTGAAATGATCCTGTTGTCAGGATTTTTATTGGGACAGACGGTTCTGAGTGCCGAGCCAGCGCAAACTCAACTCGATTCTCGGCCCTTGTTGCGTATTGGTTATATTGAGACGAGTTTTTCCCCTTCAGAGCGACAAGCGTTTCAAGACACTTTTGAATACCTTCAGCGTCAACTGCCTCAATACAAACTTCGTATTGAAAACTATCTTGTGCGAGATTTGGAACGAGGCGTACGCAACAACGAATTCGAGTTTTTCATTGGCTCTTCCGGTTTTTATCGTCGAGTGTTTCGTCGAGGCCTCAAAGACTTGGCCACAATGACGACTCCGAGAGCTCCGGATCCTAATGACGCTGTCGCTACCGTTTTCATGGTGCCCAAGGATTCACCGGTAAAGACCGTAGCAGACCTTAAAGGCTTGAGAGCGGCAAGCAATTTTGAAATGGGTTTTTCGGGAGTGCATGTGCCCTTAGGTGAACTTGCTGCGCAAGGCCACAATCCGGATCGATTTTTTCAGGAAATTGTTCCCGCGGGTTCACCAATGAAAAAGCTGTTGCTTGCCGTTGAAGCAGGTAAAGCTGATGTAGCGCTTGCTCGGGCCTGCACTGTTGAAGATCTGCAGCGAGTTGAACCGGATTTTGTCGCGAAATTCAGACCGATCGGTCTTAAGGAAAATAAAGGTCGCTTTGCGTGCATGCGTTCAACGGAAACGTATCCAAATTGGACATTTGTGGCCACAACGATGGCGCCATGGCAAGCAGCTCGCGATTTTACGGTGGCCTTATTGTCGATGCCGGCGACGAAAGAAGGTTTTGGTTGGGGAGTCGTTTCAGATTTTTTGAAAGTTGATGAACTTTACAAGACATTGCGTACGGGGCCGTATGCTTACTTAAGAATTCAGACTTTGGGGGGCTTTATTCAAAAATACTGGCCTTTCATCGCACTGTTTTTAATGGCTGTCGGCGGCTTGATACTGCATGGCTGGCGAGTCAGTCATTTGGTGGAGCTGCGCACGCGAGAGCTTCGATTTGCCATGCAGCGACAAAAAGATGCGATGGAAGAGGTACAAAGTACCAAGGAGAGGCTGTCGCAATTTGAGCGCGTCAGTGTGATCGGTGCCATGTCGAGTCTTATTGCGCACGAAATCAATGGTCCAGTCTCGGCGATTTCCAACAGCTGCAATGCACTGCAGAGAACACTCGAGGATGATCCTGAACACAATCCTGTTCTTGACAAAACGATGGCGTTGATTTTGAGACAATGCGACAAGATTTCTCGCATTGTGACATTGGTTCGCAACTACGCCAGACACAAAGATATGAAGGTTGAGAGGATCGGGCTAAAGGAAGGGATTGAAAAAATTCTTTCAGTCATGCAGATGCGATATCCCTCGGTTCGTTTCGCAAAGGAATTTCCTGAAGGTGAAGTTTTCGTCAATTGGAATCCGCTTGAGTGCGAACTTTGTGTCAGCAATCTGATGAAAAATGCCGCAGAAGCTTGCCAAAATCAAAGAAAACAAGCTGAAGTGCGAGTCAAACTCACGATTCATGAATATACGGTTGAAGTTGCCGTCTCTGACAATGCACCCCTGGATCCTGCATCCTTGGAGAAGGCCTCTGCTCCACTGCAAAGCGGTAAGAAAAACGGCTTGGGTTTGGGGTTGTTGATTGTCAGAACCCTGGTGGAGAGAGTCTCCGGCAACTTTTCGATCGTGCGTGAGTCAGAACAAACGGTTGCCCGTATTCGGCTGCCGTTAACGGAGAAAGAATAATGGCGGAAATGTCCATAAAACCCTTGATTCGATTGGTTGATGATGAGGTTGATCAGCTCACTGCATTGGAAATGCTTTTGAGCGGACAAGGCTGGGAGGTGGCGTCCTATACCAGTGCTCGGGAGTTTTTGATCAACGACATGCCGTCACGTCCAGGATGTTTGATTCTCGATGTGCGTATGCCAGGGGTATCTGGACTGGAACTTCAAGATGAGATGAATCGCAGAGAGTATCCACTTCCGATTGTTTTTCTTTCCGGTCATGGTGATATTGAAATGGCTGTGCACACAGTCAGAGAGGGAGCGCGAGACTTTCTGCAAAAACCCGTCGATCCTGAAAAATTGCTCAAAACGGTCGCATGGGTTGTACAGGAGGACTGTGATCGTCGCGCCATGCCTATCGATGAGAAAGCCTGGAAGGAGCGCTATGCACTGCTCACCGATCGAGAGCGTGACATCATTCGTCTGGTGGCGCAGGGAAAACTCAATAGGCAAATCGCACTCAAACTGGGCATCAGTGAGAGAACCGTGCAGGTGCATCGATTAAGTGCCTATCGTAAGCTTGATGTGCACAACGTTGCTTCATTGGCACCATTGACCGTGATGTTTCAACGAGGATTGCTTCAGTAAATGGTGTGAAAAAAGCGCTCTCTTGTTTAAGGGAGCGCTTTTTTTCAAGGCTCAAAAAAGAAGGCGTTTACGACACCGAAAGGAGTCGGAAACGCCAAAAATTTGAGGAGAAACCTTATCTAAAGATTGTTTTTATTGTTTGCGCCTGCATTAGGCCCAGGGCTTTTCTGCAGCGGCACAACGACCGGCAATGCGACCGAACACAATGCATTCGGCATTGTTCGTGGCTCCCTGATAGATGGAGCCCCACATGGAACCCAGTTCGCCGGCAGCATACAAACGTGCGATGGGCTTGTCCTGAGGATCCATCACCTGACCGCGGACGTTTTTCTTCGGACCGCCCTGCGTGTTGAGCATGGTCGGGTAAAGTGCAACGGCGTAGTAGGGGCCGCTGCCGAGAGGTTCGGAAACGATCGGGGCTTCACGACCGGCAAATGCCACCTTGCCCTTCGGGTCACGCTTGAGAATAC
>DXSO01000202.1:234-2996 GCA_019410445.1 Sutterella sp. | reverse complement strand
GCATTACGCTTGCTGCTTGGGTGGCTGTGAGTGCCGTGGACAACATCCGTGAACGCGGCCGCAATATGAAGGTCGGCTTTGTCAAGAAGCTTCTCAGCCATCCGCGTGCTTTCTGGGGCATGCACTTGGCTCATCTCGGCGTGGCGATGTTTGTCGTCGGCGTGGCTTTGGTTAAAGGCTATCCGGCTGAACGTGACGTGCGCATGGTTGCGGGCGAGCATGTGACTGTTGCCGGCTACGTGTTTGTCTTTAACGGTACCGAAGAAGTGCGCGGACCGAACTATACGGCCACGCGCGGTGACTTCACGGTAACCAAAGACGGCAAGGAAATCGCCAAGCTGCATCCTGAAAAGCGCAATTACTACAGCTCTCGATCCATGCCGATGACCGAAGCGGCCATCAAGCACTCCATCAATGGTGACATTTATGTGAGTTTGGGCGAACCCGTCGGCGACGGCGCCTGGATCGTGCGTGCTTATCGCAAGCCGTTTGTTACTTGGATTTGGTGGGGTACCATCTTGATGGCATTGGGTGGCTTCATTGCCATTCTTGACCGTCGCTATCGTACAACCCGTAAGAAGAACAACCGCGCACAGGGCGCGGCTGTGGAGGCCTGATCATGCTGCGTTTGAAATATCTCATTCCGCTTTTGATTTTCCTCTTCGTCTGCGTCTTTCTTTTTGTGGGGCTTTATTTGGATCCCCGAAAAGTACCTTCCGCTTTGATCGACAAGCCGGCTCCTGAGTTCTCGCTGCCGACCATGCAGGGAGAGACCGTCACGAAGAAAGATCTTCTCGGCAAGGTTTATCTGCTCAATGTGTGGGCAAGCTGGTGTGAAGCCTGTCGTTATGAGCATCCGTACTTCATTCAGCTCAAGAATGAAGGCGTCAAGACCATGATGGTCGGCTACAACTATCGAGACAAGCCGGCGCAGGCTGCGCGATGGCTGCGCGTGCTCGGCAATCCCTATGATTTGGTTCTTGTCGACGCAAGCGGGAAGGTTGCCATTGACTTCGGTGTCTACGGTGCTCCGGAAACGTTTGTCATCGATAAAAAAGGCGTGATTCGCTACAAGGTAATCGGGCCGATGACCGAAGAGGTTTGGCAAAAGGATGTCAAGCCGATTGTTGACATGCTTGAAAAGCAGTAAGAGGGGTCAATCATGATGCTCAAGAAAATCTGTCTTGCCGCCGTGTGTTCGGCCATGATCTCTTTTGTCGGAGCTGCCAGTGCTCAATCCGGGACTTCTGGTGCTCCGTCCGTACAGCAGTCGCGTGAAGCCGTTGCGACGGCTTTTGATCCTGTCGAACACAAGCGAGTGCTCGGTATTTCCGAGCAGCTTCGCTGCTTGGTGTGCCAGAACCAGTCCATTGCTGACTCCAATGCGGAGCTGGCCGTTGATCTGCGCAATCAGGTGATTGAACAGATCAACGCGGGTCGCTCTGACGAGGAAATCATCAAGTACATGGTTGACCGGTACGGTGATTTTGTTCTTTACAACCCGCCTTTCAAGGCGAGTACCGTGATTCTTTGGGTGGGTCCTGCCGTGCTCTTTTTTGGAGCCGTGATCGCGTTTTACATCAATCTGCGTCGACGCAAGACGCAGGTTGCCCAAAGCGAACGCGCGCTGACGCCCGATGAAAAGCGCCGCGCCGAAGCGTTGCTGCGTGGTGACAAATAACGAGTAGAGAGGAACAAGTGCTATCTATTTTTATCGCTATTGCCATTGCGTTTGTCGTTGTTGCACTTGCGTTGGTGGTATGGCCTCTCGTAAAGGCCAATCACGATGACGGCATCGCCCGCCGCAAGGCCGATAACCTTGAGATTCTTCGTCAGCAGTATGCCGAGCTCGAGGCCGAGCACAAGGCCGGCCGCGTCAGTGATGACGAGTACGAGGAAACACGCGGAGAAATTGAAACGCGTGTACTTGAAGAATCAAAGGATCCGGACGATGAAGTTCCGCTCAAGCAGGGAAAACAAGGCATTTACGCTGCGTTTGCTTTGGTTGTGATCATTCCTGTTGCGGCTTTTCTCCTTTACTTGGAAATCGGTTCGCCGATTGCTATGGATCCGGACTTTACTCGTCAACAGGCTCAAATGCAGAAGATGTCCGGTCAGCACAGCAATGCTGAACTGGTCGAGCAGGTTAAGTTCCTCGAAGAGCGTCTCAAGGAACATCCTGATAATGCGGATGGCTGGATGATGCTTGCCCGTACGAGCGCTGCCGTCAAGGATTGGGCCAAGAGTTCTCAGGCTTTTGAGCAGGTCAATCGTTTGGTGCCGGATAATGCCGACGTTCTAGCCGACTGGGCTGACGTCATGGCTGCCGCTCAAAACGGCGATTTACAGGGACGACCGAAGGAGCTTATCGAAAAGGCTCTCTCCGTGGATCCGCAGCACTGGAAGGCTTTGGCTCTGATGGGAACATTGTGCTTTAACCAAGCTGATTACGAAGGAGCCGTGAAGTACTGGAGCCGCATGCTTGCCGGAGTTGAACAGGGAAGCGAAGAATGGCGCCAGATCATGGAAAACATTGAACACG
This sequence comes from Sutterella sp., assembly GCA_019410445.1. Taxonomy (GTDB): domain Bacteria; phylum Pseudomonadota; class Gammaproteobacteria; order Burkholderiales; family Burkholderiaceae_F; genus Duodenibacillus. The sequence continues at coordinate 454 of DXSO01000202.1, read as the reverse complement.
CCCGACGTGCCGGCGGGTTGCCGCCCGATCCGACGCTCGGCTCCATTCAGATGCAGGAAGGAGCCTCGAGTTCTCGTACCGAGCCGGGTGCCGCAGCCGGTGCCGTGATTACTGGCGTCGTCGATGTTGCTCCCGAGCTCAAGGACAAGATTCATCCCGACGACACGGTTTTCGTGTTTGCTCGTCCGGTCGAAGGCAGCAAGATGCCGGTGGCGTTTGC
>DXSO01000202.1:0-224 GCA_019410445.1 Sutterella sp. | reverse complement strand
AGGCAAGGATCTTCCCATTCGCTTCCGACTGGATTCACAAAGTCAGATGGGGATGGGCATGAAGACGCTTGCTGATGTCAAGCAGACCATCGTTGGGGCTCGAGTTTCTCGTTCCGGAAACTTTATGCCGGCATCGGGTGATCTTGAAGGTGAAGCTCAGGGGCATATTGCCGTCGGCACCGAAGACGTGCGTGTGGTGATTACCAAGCAGATTCAGTAATCCG
>DXSO01000201.1 GCA_019410445.1 Sutterella sp. | reverse complement strand
CCCCAGCCTTTTTGTGCAGACAAACGGATTTCATCGTTGCCTGTGCCAAGAGCGGCAAGCCGGTTAACATCAAGAAAGGGCAGTTTCTTGCGCCGCACGACATGGTCAATGTCATTGCCAAGGCCCGCGAGGCCGCCATCGAAGAGGGACTCAACCCCGACAATTTCATGGTGTGTGAACGCGGTACGACCTTCGGTTACGGAAATCTGGTCAGCGATATGCGTAGTTTGGCCATCATGCGCGAAACAAAGGCTCCGGTTGTTTTCGATGCCACGCACTCAGTACAGATGCCCGGAGGCCGCGGCACCTGTTCGGGCGGTGATCGTCGTTTTGTTCCGGTTTTGTCGCGAGCGGCTGTTGCCGCAGGCATTGATGGATTGTTCTTTGAAACACATCCCAATCCGGATGCTGCGTTGTCGGATGGTCCCAATATGGTGCCTCTGAACCGTATGCCAGAGTTGCTTGAAGAGCTTGTGCGCATTGATCGTATCGTCAAGGGTTTCGACTATCTCGAAAACAGCTTCTGAATAACAGGGGAACTCGGGCGCAGAAGTTCGAGTTCCAGTCTTTAAAGAAATCATCACATAACTTAGGAAAAGACAATGAGCGCCATCATTGACATCATCGGCCGAGAAGTTCTTGACTCCCGCGGTAATCCGACAGTGGAAGCCGAAGTTTTCCTCGAAAGCGGCGTATCGGCTCGCGCTGCGGTTCCTTCCGGAGCCAGCACGGGCGTGCGTGAAGCCATTGAACTGCGCGACGGCGATCCCAAGCGTTATTGCGGCAAGGGTGTGCTCAAGGCCGTCGAACACGTTAACGGCGAAATTGCTGAAGCATTGCTTGGCATCGAAGCCTCCGATCAGCCCTATATCGATCGCACGATGATCGCGCTCGATGGCACGGACAATAAGTCTCGACTGGGTGCCAATGCTATTTTGGCGGTTTCCATGGCTGTGTCTCGAGCTGCTGCCGAAGAAGCCTGCTTGCCGCTGTATCGCTATTTCGGAGGCATGGGCGCCGTGCAGATGCCTGTTCCGATGATGAACGTCATCAACGGCGGTGCGCACGCTAACAACAATCTTGACTTGCAGGAATTCATGATCATTCCGCTGGGCGCCCCCTCCTTTAAGGAAGCCCTGCGTTATGGTGCTGAGACCTTCCATGCACTTAAGAAGATCATCAATTCTCGCGGCATGTCGACCGCAGTGGGCGATGAGGGTGGTTTTGCACCGAAATGCGAAAGCCATGAGGAAGCCATTGAATTGATTCTCGAGGCCATTCGCGCTGCCGGCTACGAACCGGGCAAGGATATTGCCATTGGTTTGGACTGTGCATCGAGCGAATTCTTCGAAGACGGCTGCTATGTGCTCAAGAAGTCCTCCGGACAGAAGCTTACGGCTGAGCAATGGGCCGGTGTTCTTGAAGGTTGGGTTGAAAAGTACCCGATCATTTCGATCGAAGACGGCATGGCTGAGGGCGACTGGGAAGGCTGGAAGATGCTCACCGACAAGCTCGGTGACCGCGTTCAGCTCGTCGGTGACGACCTCTTTGTGACCAATCCCGCAATTCTGAAGGAAGGCATCGAAAAGGGCGTAGCCAATTCGATTCTCATCAAGGTCAATCAGATTGGTACCCTTTCGGAAACGTTCGAAGCCATCGAAATGGCCAAGCGCGCCGGCTACACGGCTGTGGTAAGCCATCGTTCGGGCGAAACCGAAGACAGCACGATTGCCGATATTGCCGTCGGTTTGAACGCAGGGCAGATCAAGACTGGTTCGATGAGCCGCTCCGATCGCATGGCCAAGTACAATCAGCTGCTGCGTATTGAAGAGCACCTTGGTGCAAACGCTGTTTATCCGGGTCGTTCCGCTTTTTACTGCATCAAGCGATAAGCGAAGACTTGAGGACTCGGCATTCGTTATGAAGTTGAGCTGAGTCGCAGCAGCGTCAAAGGGCGGTTTTTCCATATGGGGAAGGCCGCCTTTTTTCTGACTTTGCTTTGATTCTTTAAATTCGGCGTTTTTGTCGAGACATTCGCCGGGTGTTGGTCGTACTTACCGGAAGTTGATCTCGGATGCGTTTTCGTTATCTACTCTATATTTTGCTCGTCGTTTCAGCAATTGCGATTCAGTGGCCTTTGTGGGTCGGCAAGGGCGGAATCTCCCGTATGCATTCCCTCGAGGCGGAGTTGGCTTCGATTCGTGCGGCCAACGATCGTCTGCGTGAGGAAAACGATGCTGTGGCGGCTGAAATCGAATCCTTGGAAAGCGGCAGCGGAGCCGTTGAAGAACGCGCACGAATGCGATTGGGGATGGTCAGAAAGGACGAAGTGCTTTTTCGGTTTATTCCCAAGGGGGAGAAAAAGGATTACGAAGCGGATTTAAAACGAGAGGCAACACCGTCTGGAAAACCCAACTACTTTGCGCCGAAACGCAGTAATCTCTATACTGATGGCGGTTCATCGTCGAAACAGTAATCCAATTGCAGGATTTGAGTTTCGATAAACAAGGACATTTCAAGATTTATGAAGGAGTTCCACCAATGGCTCAGCAGTTTATTCAACAGTTGACGGTCTACCTGAAGGGCGGCCAGACTGTTGTCGTTCCGTTTAATGCAGAAAAGGCTGAAGTGCTCAATCCGCAGATCGAAGCTTTCATGAAGGCTCTCGGCGACAAGGAAAAGAAGGAAGGTAATTTCCTTTTCCAGGGAGCTCGCGTTGTGTTGCTGCGCCTGAGCGAAGTGGCCGGTGCTGAAGTCGTCAGCCTTGTTCGCAAGGAAAAGGAACAGGCTGCGGCTGCGTAATTCAATTGTTGAATTACAGATATCAAAACCGAATTGGTACTGCGCCGATTCGGTTTTTTTGTTGCTGCTGTCACGAAGTGCGGCGACTGAGACCTGTCCTGAAGCTGAAAATGACTTGAATCGAGATCGGGAGAAAAACTCCGAGAACTGACAAACTCAAGACTTGAAATGCAGGAAATCCATCCCCATATACG
>DXSO01000200.1 GCA_019410445.1 Sutterella sp. | reverse complement strand
AACAATGCGTCCCGCCGACTTCGACGAGACGCAGATTTTTCCAATACTTTCCGAGTAATGGCGGCTTAACGATCAAGCACTTCTTCGCAGTCGCCGCCGCGGCGCACGGCTTCAACAAACTTTTGAAGCTTGTCGTGATCCTTGATACCGCGTGCCGTCTCCACGCCGCCGGCGACATCCACCGCCCACGGATGCATCAGACGAATAGCCTGGCTTACTGTCTGCTCCTTGATTCCTCCGGCAACTATCAGAGGTTTGCGAATCTGATCACGAATCGCAGCCACCCCCTTCCAATCAAAGGAAAGTCCCCCGTTGCCTTTCTGTTCAACCGCATCAGCAAGCAATGCTACAGCCATGGGGTAATGCTCCTGCGCATCCAAAATATCTTTCGGCGTCTTGACAGCCACTGTCTTGATGTACGGCACATGAAACTGATCGCAAAACGCACGTGATTCTTTGCCATGGAACTGCAGCACGCAATCCGGGAACATCGCCAAATGTTCCCTCACCTCCTCGCTTGTCGGGTTCACGAATACCAATACCTTCGTAACCGATGAAGGCACCAGACTCAGCAAACACATCAGGCGAGAAGGAGTTACATACCGCGGGCTGGCAGGGTAACACACAAAACCAACCGCATCCGCCCCGGCCTGTACGGCTGTAAGCACGTCATCTTCAAGTGTCAATCCGCACAACTTAATGCGGACTCTGTTCGTATCGTCTGCGGCAGTATTTGAAAACAGCATTCTTTTCTTTCTTATTTAATTGCTGAAAAAACAAACCCGAGGGCCATCGAGCATTGCCGCAATGCTACCGATTCGCAAAGCTTATTGCATAAGTAAGAATCCTTAGTTTGAGAAGAATTGAAATCTTTTTCATTCGACTACTCGGTCAACACCGCTGCCACTGCCAAACAAAGAAAAATCACGGCTGAGGTCTTGTTCAATACACGCTGTACTTTCGGCGAACGTATTTTGTCAGCAACAGCACCGGCAAAAAGCGCACATCCAGCCATCACGACCAAAGCACACAACGTAAAAATAATGCCGAGCAATCCCATTTCCAAAGCCATGCGCGCACCGGTTACGCCAGGAGTTGCAAATTGCGGAAAAAACGCCAGAAAAAAAATCTGAACTTTCGGATTGGTGACGTTCATGATGATGCCGCGACGCAATAGACTCATCCTGCTGACTTGAGTCACCTGAACCGCTTTTGAACAGACCGGTGCATTCCATGCACCCCACGCTAAATACAGAAGATAAGCAGCGCCGGCCAATCGAATCGTCAAAAACAGAAACGGACTGGCCGCTACTACGGCTGCCAAACCGGCTGCCGCCGCTGCCGTCTGGATCAGACACCCGATTGCAAGTCCCCCCACAATCGCAAGTCCGGCCCGCGCACCAGACTGAGCCGACTGAGCCAACACAAACAAAATATCCGGTCCTGGAGCCGCAGCCAAAACCAAACTTGTCATCACAAAGGAAAATAAAACAGCGAAATCCATGCTCAAAACTCGAAATAAAAAGCCTGAAGGATTATCTCTCTCCTTCAGGCCCCTTTCGCTAAGCGAAATTACTCAATCATCAACCCACCCAGACACGCGCATTTTCAAACATACGCATCCACGGGGAGAAAGCTCCCATTTCTCGCGGGTGCCATGACAACTGCACGGTACGATGACTGCGCTCAGGATGCGGCATCATAATCGTGAAGCGACCATCAGCCGTCGTAACAGAGGTTACACCACCCACGGAGCCGTTGGGATTGAGCGGATAACGTTCCGTCGGCTGTCCATCTCCGTCGACATAGCGAGCGGCAACATATGCCGCCTGCGCATCTTGAGGACGATACCACTGAACGCGGCCTTCACCATGCGAATTCACGATGGGCATGCAGCTGCCAGCCATACCTCGGAAGAAAATCGAGGGGCTCTCTTCAATGCGCAATTCCACACAGCGGGCCTCAAACTGTTCGGAGCGATTGCGAACAAACTCCGGCCAGGCCTCAGCTCCGGGAATCAAGCTCTTGAGGCGGCTCATCATCTGACAACCATTGCAAATACCCAGAGCAAACGTGTCCTTTCGATTGAAGTAAGCCGAGAACATGTCCGAGAGCATCGCATTGTGCAGAATCGTCTTGGACCAGCCACCGCCGGCGCCAAGCACGTCGCCGTAGGAGAAGCCGCCGCAGACAGCCAATCCAACGAAATCTTCAAGCGTAACTCGACCAGTCAGCAAATCGGTCATATGCACGTCGTGAGCCTCAAATCCAGCTCGCGTAAAGGCCGCAGCCATTTCGGTTTGCGAGTTCACGCCTTGCTCGCGAAGTACGGCAAGTTTCGGCCGCACTCCCGTTGCGATGTATGGAGCGGCAATTCGCTCCTCATTGTCAAAAGTCGTCTTAACGAAGAGACCTTTGACGTCTTTATCACACGTCCAGTCGGTTTCACTGTCGGCACAGACGGGATTGTCGCGGTTGCGAGCAATTGCATTGGAGACTTCGCTCCAGGCACGAGTAAGATCCGTACGAGCTTCGCTCAGAAGTTCTCTGCCATTTTCAAGCACAACAAGCGCATCATCGTCATTGAGCTCACCGACTTTCTTGAAGGCATTTTCAAGACCCGCAGCCTTGACTTCTGCCTCCACTTCTTCGACTCGATCCGCAGGAACCTGAATAAGAGCACCGAGTTCCTCATTAAAGAGAGCTCGCATCGGATCTGCGCCCAACGCGTCTGCATGCAGCGTCACACCGCAGTGCGAGGCAAACATCATTTCAGCTGCCGTCGTTGCCAAACCGCCGTCGCTTCGATCGTGATACGACAAAATGCAGCCGGCCAACGTGAGCTTACGGATCAATCGCACAAACTTTGCGAGAGACTCAGGACAATCAACATCCGGAGCCTGATCACCAAAACTCTGAACGCACTGAGCCAGAATTGAAGCACCCATTCGATTCTTGCCCACTCCCAGATCCGCAGCAAACAAAACGCTCTTGACATCTTTGCTCAGTTCCGGCTTAAGGGTCAGTCTCACGT
>DXSO01000020.1 GCA_019410445.1 Sutterella sp. | reverse complement strand
CAGAGATTGATAAGGCATTAAAGTGTTGGGCTCTTTTGAGTGCTCGTGAGAAAGAAGTAGCCCGTGGTGTTGCGGATGGCAAACTCAACAAACAAATTGCCTATGATCTGAACATTTCGGAAAAAACAGTGATTGCACATCGCAGTGCTTTGTGTAAAAAATTAGGTATCCGATCGGCTGCAGACATCACGCGCATGCTTTTAACGGTGGAGAAAGAAGAGAAATCCGCGGCTCGAAAGGAAGCCTCATAGACGATTTCGAGACAATGCCAATTGGTTGAATAATAAAATCGCCCCCGACACCGAGATGGAGAAGGGGGCGAAGAACGTTCAATGGTTGATGTCAAAGATTAGGACTTACCGAAGATTTCATTGAGTTGCTGCGTGACGCGAACAAATGTGGTACGCATGGTGAGTTCTTTTAATTTCCGGGCGCCGACGTAGGTACAGGCGCTGCGTACGCCTCCCAAAATGTCCTGGCAGGTCTGATCCACAGGTCCTCGATCGTCAATGTAGACAATCTTTCCTTCTGCAGCGCGATAGTGGGCAACGCCTCCGGAGTATTTATCCATTGCGGCTTTGGAACTCATGCCATAGAAGGCACGCATCTTTTTGCCGTCTTTTTCGATGATTTCGCCACCAGACTCATTGTGACCGGCAAACATGCCGCCCAACATGACGAAATCAGCACCGCCTCCGAAAGCTTTGGCGATATCACCGGGTTGTGTGCAGCCGCCGTCAGAACAGATGCGGCCACCTAAGCCGTGAGCCGCATCGGCACATTCGATGACAGCGGAAAGCTGGGGATACCCTACGCCTGTCATTTTGCGGGTGGTACAGACTGATCCGGGGCCGATGCCGACTTTGACGATATCTGCACCTGCCAGAATCAGCTCTTCGGTCATGTCACCGGTGACTACATTGCCTGCCATGATCACAATGTCGGGGAAATGCTCACGCATTTTCTTGACGAAACTTACGAACGCCTCGGTGTAACCGTTTGCGACGTCAATACAGACATAACGTACCGCACCCGGAGCGGCTTTCATGACTGAACAGAATTGTTCGTATTCAGCTTCTCCAATGCCGAGTGAATAAAACGCGTCGGACTTATGCTCGAGTTGGGAGAAGAACTCAATGTATTCTTGTGCGCTGTAATGCTTGTGGAGCGCAGTCATCATTCCATGACGTCCTAATGCCCGGGCCATTGCAAATGTTCCGGTAGTGTCCATGTTGGCTGCGATTACAGGGATGGCATGAAATTGTTCCGGGGACCAACGGAACTTGATTTCTCGGGTGATGTCCACCTGACTGCGGCTAGTGAGGGTTGAGCGCTTTGGGCGGATCAGCACGTCCTTAAAGTCAAGCTTGATTTCATTGTCTAAATGCATTTCGACTAACTCCTCGGAAGTGTCCGAACACGAAAAACGCCGGATTCCGCGTTTGGAACCCAGCGTTAAACGAGTTTAGCTGTTTATTGTTGGTTTTGCATGAAAACAGAGCTTTTCTTAAGCAAATGCTTCCGGGGGAACCATATTTTCCAGAGCCGTAATATCCTCAATGGTTTCACGGCGTCGGATCAGCCAAACTTTGTCATTGTTGACTAGTACTTCGGCAGCACGCCCTCGAGAGTTGTAGTTTGAGGCCATTGACATACCATAAGCACCCGCTCCAGTCATGGCCAATACGTCACCGGCAAGTGCGGAGAGTTGGATGCCGCGAGCCAGAAAATCGCCGGTTTCACACACGGGACCGACAACGTCCCATTCCGAAACGTTATCTCGCAGAATGCAGTTCTCAATGGCCATTTGAGCTTGATAAAGCGTGGGACGCACCATATCGTTCATGGCCGCATCAACGATCATGAAGTTTTTGGCTTGTGTCGGTTTAAGGTATTCCACGGTGCTCAGCAAGACGCCGGCTCTGGCAACCAGTGAACGACCAGGTTCAAAATAAATCGGCAGATCGGCATACCCTCGCTCGGATGCTTTGGCTGATACTGCTTGTACAAGAGTTTCGGCTGTTGGAGGTGTTTCATCGATATAACGGACGCCTAGTCCACCGCCAAAATCAAGATGATCGAGTGTTATGCCATTTTGAGCGAGTTCATCCACGATGTCGAAGATCTTGTCAGCGGCGTGCACGAAAGGTTCTAGTTCAGTGATCTGACTGCCGATGTGCATATCGATGCCGGAAATACGTATCCCCTTGAGTGAAGCAGCATGCTTGTATAGCGCAACAGTTTGGTCATAGGCAACGCCAAATTTGTTGTTTTTCAATCCCGTGGAAATATAGGGGTGCGTTTTGGCATCAACATCCGGATTGACACGAACAGAGATGGGGGCAATCAGATTCTCTTGCAGTGCCACCTCATTGATTCTGTCAAGTTCTGGGATGCTTTCCACATTAAAGCAGGCGATTCCAGCGTGCAGTGCGGTACGGATGTCATCGTGGCTTTTGCCTACGCCAGAATAAACGATATCGGATCCTTTGGCTCCGGCCATGAGAGCACGGCGCAGTTCTCCGCAACTGACGATGTCAAAGCCGGTACCAGCCTGATGAAACAAATTCAGCAAGGCCAAGTTGCTGTTGGCTTTCATTGCATAAAACACGCGGTGTGGAGAGCCTTTAATTCCGCGCATCCATTCTGCAAGTGCAGACTGAAGAGCTGCATAGGAATAGACGTAAAGCGGGGTGCCGAAACGAGCAGCTAGATCTGCCAATTTGATGTTTTCACAGTAAAGCTCACCACCGCGTCGCGTAAAGCCCGGTAGAGCACTGAAATCTTCTCTCATGAAAAATCCCGAGGTGTATTTTGTTATGGCTGATTAGATTGAAATTTAGCGATCCTGCAGGATGCTGTCGGAGGGGACGCCGCCTTGCTGGGGCTGTGTCTGAGTTACTGCTTCCTGGCGTTGCCCGTTTTCGTCGGTCAGATAAAGTGGTCCCTTTAGTCCACAAGCCGACAAAAGAGCAATGCTTAAAATAGCTAAAACGGTGCGCACCATGACCTGCGTGCCTCCTCGAAAATTAAAAGCGGAAAAAATTTTCAACGCAAAGAGCAATTATGACTGAAACAGAATTTCTTGAGGCAAGCGAAGCCTTGATGCAAAGAATTGAAAATATTGTGGATGCGGCAGGGCTTGACGTAGAGTGTGATCGTTCCGGTAATGTGCTGACCATTGAGGGTGAGTCGGGAGAGCAGATTGTGATTAACCGTCATGGACCGACACAACAAATGTGGTTGGCAACCCGTAAGGGAGGTCTTCATTTTGAAAACCGAGACGGCAGTTGGGTCAATACTCGAGACTCCAGCAACTTTCAGGATGCGCTCAACGAAGCGTTGAGTTTTGTTTGCGAAGAACAGATTCGATTGGACTTGCTTTAATCGGATTTTTCTAAAAAAAGAAAAAACCCGCGATCGATTAAAACGCAGTCTCTCAAAATAGAGACGGTTTGGCCGATGCGGGTTTTTCATGTAGGTCAAAAGTTAGAAAATCTGGTCTCGAACCAATTCTTTTTGCAGATTTTCCTGTTTGATACGACCATCCAACGGAACGTCTCGGACAGCTTTGTCGACGCTGTCGGCATAGTAGTAGGTGCCGTTGAGCAAAACAACACTAGAAGGTTGACGACGTCGATAAGGCGGTGCATCTTTAACAGCGGTTTTCATGTAGTCGATCCAAATTGGAAGGACAAGACCGCCGCCGGTTTCATTACTGCCTAACGGACGCATTTGGTCATAACCCACCCAACCCACGGCAAGAGTGCGTGCAGCATAGCCTGCAAACCAAGCATCGTGCGCATTGTTGGAGGTGCCAGTCTTGCCGCCCATGTCCGAACGCTTCAGTTCTCGATATGCACGGCGAGCTGTGCCGCCGGGAGCACTCACCACGCCATTGAGCAACGTGTGCATGACGAAGGCATTGCGATCATCAATTGCTCGGATCGTTTCATTGCCTGCTTTGGGATTATTGGCTTTCATGAGTACTTTGCCGTCGACATCGGTAACCTTGGTAATCAGATAGGGCTTAACTCGGTAACCTCCGTTGGCGAATACCGAGAAGGCCGCAGCCATTTCCCAAGGAGTTGTGGATCCAGCGCCCAGTGCTGTCGTCAGCTGCGCGGGAGTACGCGAAGGATCGAAACCAAACTTCGAGGCATATTCCTGAGCGTAGCGAGCACCGATAGCCTGCATTACTCGGATGGAGACGAGGTTTTTAGACTTGCGCAAAGCCATGGCAAGCGACATGGGACCGTCAAACTTGTTGTCATAGTTACGGGGCTCCCATAGTTCTCCGCCAGTTAGACGAGGATCAATAAAGATGGGAGCATCGTTGATGATGGTTCCCGGGTTGAAGCCCTTGTCTAACGCCGCCGAGTAGATGAATGGTTTGAATGAAGAGCCGGGCTGGCGTAAAGCCTGTGTGACGTGATTGAACATGTTCAGGTAAAAGTCGAATCCGCCAACAAGGCTTTTCACAGCGCCCGTTTCGAAGTCCACACTGATAAATCCAGCCTGTACCTCGGGAATTTGTGAAAGTGTCCAGTTTGTTTTTACACGAGAAATACGGATGATGCTGCCCGGTTGCAAGCGCTTATCCTTAGCGACTTTGTTGGTGAGATATTTGCCGGCAAATTTACGACTGGCAGCATCCAAATCAACAACTTTGAGTTCTTTGCCATTGAGGATTGCAACCTTAAAAACCTTTTCGTTTAGTTCTACAACAACCGCAGGTTCCAAATTGTCGGATGACGAGGCCTTATTGAGAGCCAGACGAATACTGTCATCACGACTCTCTTTGTCGCTGATGTCAATGAGTCCGCTCGGGCCACGGTAACGATATTTGCGGTCATAGGCGATCAGGTGTTTGCGTACGGATTCCCAGGCTGCACGCTGATCTTTATCTCGAATGGTTGTATAGACATTGAGTCCGCGGGTGTATGTTTCTTCGCGGAAGAGGTCGTAAATCAGCATGCGAGCCATTTCTGCGGCATATTCAGCATGGATGTCTTTTTTTTCTGCAGGCGTTTCAGCAGAAAGATCAACAGAGTGTTTGGCTGCGATCAGTGGAGCATTGAGTTGTTCCTCATAGGTGATGTCGTCAATGTACTGCAGTTGGTGCATGCGGCTCAGTACATAGTTTTTACGCATCGTGGCCCGTCGGGGATTGACAATAGGGTTGTATGCTGACGGCGCCACGGGCAAACCGGCAAGCGTTGCAGCCTCGCCGATTGTAAGTTCACTGAGTTTCTTGTTGAAATACACACGAGCCGCCGAAGCAAAGCCATAAGATCGCTGACCGAGGTAGATCTGGTTGAGGTAAACCTCCAGAATTTGATCTTTGGTGAGATGGCGTTCGATCTTGTAGGCCATGGCTATTTCGTAGAGCTTGCGGGTGTATGTGCGCTCCGAAGTGAGAAAAAAGTTGCGAGCCACCTGCATTGTGATGGTCGAACCGCCTTGGCCGCGGCGTCCTGTGAGAATGTTGGACAGAGCTGCACGAGCAATTCCCATGAACTCAATACCGGAGTGCTCATAAAAGCCATTGTCTTCTGCTGCAAGTACGGCGTTTTTCACAAAGCTTGGGATTTCGTCTAAGCGAACGAAGTCACGACGTTCCTCTCCGTATTCCCCAATGAGCGTGCCGTCGGCACTCCAGACGCGCAACGGAACTTTGGGTTTGTATTCAGTCAGCGAGTCAATCGGAGGCAGCTGCGAGTAGATCACTGAGAAAATGATCAAACAAAGACTCACGCCACTGACAGCAGCGGCAATGCCAAGAGCGGCTAAGCGGCCCAACCATTTAAGCCAACCGCGAGATTTAGGTGTTGATTTCTGAGTGGTCACGGAACGGGGGCGACGGCGTCGTGTCGAACGCTTCGCTTTTTGGAAAAACACGAGTAAAACTTGACTGATTATAGGGATGAGTGTTCAAGGCAAATCATCCCGAAACATTTTGAAAACAAGCACTTGACTTGGTTTTCGTCTTTGACGCAAGACGGACAAAGCCGTCGACACGGCGACGGCTTTGTCTCGGCAGAGACCCAAAGAGGGCTCAGAGCACACGCTTTAAAAATGCGCGGGTACGTTCTTCTTTGGGATTGACGAGCACCTCGTTGGGGTGCCCCTGCTCAACAATGACGCCTCCATCCATGAAAACAACGCGATCGGCCACTTCACGGGCAAAGCCAATTTCATGAGTCACGACAACCATCGTCATTCCTTCATCGGCAAGACTTTTCATGACAGCAAGAACTTCACCGACAAGTTCAGGATCAAGTGCAGAGGTCGGTTCATCAAACAAAATAGCCTTGGGATCCATAGCCAAGGCACGAGCGATGCCTACTCGTTGCTGCTGACCGCCGGAAAGACGTACGGGGTAATCGTCGGCTTTAGCAGCCAGGCCGACACGAGTGAGGGTCTCGATCGCCTTTTGCCGAGCAGCTTCTTTATCTTTGCCGCTGACAACCATCTGGCCGAGCATGACATTTTCCAGCACGGACTTGTGAGGCCATAAATTGAAGCGCTGGAATACCATACCAAGGTGTTCGCGCAACTTATTAATGTTCGTGTGACGGTTAGTGACTTCCACTCCGTCAACCGTGATTGTTCCCTGGTCGGGATCCTCAAGGGCGTTGATGCAGCGCAGCATCGTGGACTTGCCGGAACCCGAAGGGCCGAGAATGACCACTTTTTCGCCTCGATGTACGTCCAGATCGATGCCTTTGAGAACTTCCAGCTTGCCGAAATGCTTGTGCAATCCGCGAATGCTGATCATGACGTCGTTGTTGCTCATTTGTCATCTCCCTTGCCAAGGCGTTTTTCAAGCAGGTGAATGATCCATGCAAGACCGAGTGTGGCAATCCAGTACATCACGGAAATCGTGAGATAAGGCTCCCAGTAACGAGCCGATGCACCAGCCACAGTACGGGCTGCATAGGCAAGTTCGGTGAGCCCAATGGCCGAGACCAGTGAGGAGTCCTTCAAAATAGCAATGGCATTGTTGCCCAAGGCGGGAAGCATGCGACGGAAGGCCTGCGGCAAAATGATGTGACGCATGCACTGCCAATAGCTCATGCCGACTGAGCGGGCGGCTTCGCTTTGCCCCTTGTCAAGAGATTGGATACCGGCACGAAATACTTCGCTCATATAGGCACCGGCGTTTAACGTGATGGCCAGAAAGCCTGCAAGAAAAGCGCCGTAATTGCTACGAATTTCGCGTGCAAGACTGCCGGAAATGATTAAACCGTCGACGGGGTGAATGAACACCGGCAGAACTGCAAAATACATCAGAAAGATTTGAACGAAAAGAGGGGTGCCTCTGAAAAAGCTGACCCAAATGGTCACTGGCCAACGAACCCCGTAATAAAGAATGGATTTCCAGGGGTCATGGCGGGCTTCGGCCATACGAGCCATGCCGAGCAGCATGCCAAGCATGACGCCAAAAATGACGCAGCCGATGGTGAGCTTGAGTGTCATGCCGATGCCTTCCGCAAAAAGCGGCCAGTATTCGGCTAGGACATCAAAACGAAAACCGCTCATCGTGATTTCCTTGTTCTAGGGATGGGAGGGACTCAATACCGCGAGGGAGTATTGAGGCAAAAAAAATCGGCGCATATTTTAACCGATGCAGATTAAGTCTTTTAGACAGGATTATTTTCGCAGCGGTCATTTGCTTGAAGAAAAACGGGCGCTCATGAACAGAGCGCCCGTCGGATACCGATCAACTTTTTGTTCGATTATTCAGGAATGGGGAGCTTCGGCGGCTGAGCCTTGTCGCCAAACCACTTGGCGTAGATCTTGGCGTATTCGCCGTTGGCAATGATCTTTTTGAGTCCCTCGTTTACTTTGTCGCGAAGCTCGGTATTGCCTTTGCGGAAAGCAATGCCGAAATACTGATCTTCAAAGGAGGGGTCGCGAGCCATGTTGAACTGCTTTTCGGGGTTTTGCAAGGCGTAGTATGCAAATACGCCGATGTCGCCAACAGCGGCATCAACACCACCGGCAGACAGCTCTTCAAGAACCAGGGGGGTGTTGTCAAAGCGCTTGATGTTGCTGCTGGCTTTTCCGAAAGCCTTGCTGCAGGCAATATCGCCAGCGGAGTTGGCAACGACAGCGACGTTTTTGCCTTTAAGGTCAGCAATGGACTGAATCGTCAAATTCTTTTGAGTGAGAATGAGCTGGTGAGCAGCAAAGTAGGGGTAAGAGAAATCAACGGCTTCTTTGCGCTGAGGCGTAATAGTGATGCCACTGATGATCATGTCCCGGTCGCCGTTGCGGACAGATTCAAAAATCACCCCCCAAAGGGTGTTGATGAATTCGACATTGAATCCTTGCTCTTTGGCAATGGCTTTTACCAGGTCAATATCGAAACCGACGAGTTCCTTGTTGGGAGCCTGGAATTCGAAAGGACGATAAGTGGCCCCCGTACCAACGGTATAGGTGACGGGTTCTGCGGCCGTGACCGGACCGCATGTCAGAACGGTGGCCGCACAAGCTGCGGCAGCGAAAATATGCTTCAGTGACATCAGGTTTGACTCCGAGGTGAGTAACCAATGAATATATATGCTTCAAAAATACCGATCAGAATTGCGTTCGTGCTCTCAACCGGCGTTTTCTCAGTGTTTAATTTTGGCGCAGAAAAGTTCAAAAGAACAAAAAATCGGGTTAACGATTGGTTGACAGTAAGTAAGTCCCCATGGTGACCGCACTTTCGATGACATGCCCCTGCATGGCGGTTTCAACGTCGGCACGCGAGAAGTCTTGTGATAACTGCAGAGTGGTATCTAAGGCGTAGAGTTTAAAGTAATAACGATGACGTCCGAAAGGTGGACGAGGACCGGACCAACCACGCACCCCGCTGTCGTTGACTGCCACCTGCACTCCTTCGGGGTAGTGGTGAATACCTTCCGAAAAGCCGTTGGTGTGTGGTGCGATGTTTACAACGAGCCAATGGAGCCAAACACGCTTAGGAGCTTCAGGATCTGGAGCATCCGGATCATCGGCGATCAAAACCAATGAACGCGTCTGAGGAGGAATGCCCGAGAAAATAAGCTCAGGCGAAAGGTTTTCACCTTCCTGAGTGAATCGTTTGGGGATTTCGGATCCGTTGGCAAAAGCAGCGGTGGTAATCGTTAACATTGTGTTTGTCTCTTTCACTCAGGATTTAGTCATCCGTTTCGCTGTTCGTTGTCGTATCGGCGATGTGGCAAAAATGAGCAAAGTCGTAGAGCGTTTTGTCGGCCAATTGAGAGGCAGCTACGCGTGTGGTGCTCATGAAAAGGTTGTAGATACGACCATCGAATTCTTTATCCCATTTGGCCATGAGTGCCTTGATTTCTTTGCGTTTCAGATTTTCTCCGACCCCGCAGAGATCCATTGGGAAAAGAGGGTATTGACAGATTTCTGCCCAGCGTTGCATTTCACTTTCGCGAAGATAGATCAGTGGTCTGATGACGGTATTAAGTCCATCGTCACTGCGAAGCACCGGCGGCATGGCTTTGATTCGGCCGCCATAAAACATGTTGAGCAGCAGTGTCGAGACGACATCATCCATCTGATGGCCCAAGGCAATTTTTGTGCAGCCCAGTTGTTTGGCTACGCGATACAAGATGCCTCTGCGGAGTCTGGCGCAAAGCGAACAGACATTTTTCCCCGAAGGGATGAGTTTCTGAGTGATTGAATAGGTGTCTTGATTCTCGATGTGATAGGCAATGCCTTTTTCTTCGAGCCAGTCTTTCAGCAAATGAGTAGGACTGCCGGGAATATGTTGGTTGACATGCACGGCAATGATGTCAAAGTGTACGGGAGCTCGAGCTTTGAGCTTTAAAAGCGCATCAAGCAATACATAACTGTCTTTGCCTCCGCTCATGGCAACGGCAATTTTGTCGCCCTCTTCGATCATTCCGTAATCGGTACAAGCCATTGCACATAGGCGAACGATGCGTTTTTCTAGTTTACGCATCGACACAGATGCCTCAATGTGTTTCCCGGGGGCAATTTCGATGAATTTGGCCTTGTCTGCACGAGATTTGCTCATGCGGACAGGTTGCAAAGGGATACCGTCAAAATTTTTCTCAGACATATTTGCTTGTATTTCGGCAACGGAACGTTTCGACTGCAACGGCTTTTGCGCCGACGCACGCGTGCAGTTTGGCTGTTTTAACGCGGGCAGCAGCGATGCGGTTGTCGTTCATGATGTAGTCAAGAAGTCTGTCGCCGAACGTTTCCTGTAGTCGAATATGACCTTGATTGGCAATGTTTTGAACGATTAGGGAGAGATCAGAGTAACTGTAGACTTCATCAAGATTGTCGTCATGGGCCGTACTGTGCTGTAAAGGAACCCAGACTTCCACTGTAACAAGTACGGGTTGAGTGCGACCGTGTTCTTCGGCGTGAGCGCCGATCTGCATATCAATGCGCAGGTCTTCAAGAATGATTCGGCGGCAGGTAAGACTAAGAGTCTCAAACAAGGAATACATTGGAATTTCTCATCAATTGTCGGTTGCTCTCAAAAGACACTTCTTCTGAAGGCATTTACAATGCAACAATGCGCTGGATTTTAGTAATTTTGATATGCATCATGGTCTTAATGACCTGCGTGCCTTGGCTTTCTCGGTTCGGTCTTGGTCGCTTGCCCGGAGACATCAACTTCACTGTTTTTGGAAGACGTGTCAGTATTCCGATTGCAAGTACCTTGATTATTTTTCTGATTTTCTTTTTGATCGGAAAGCTTCTTTAAGGTTGAGTCGTTTTGCGATTGGCAATTTCGATGAGATTGCCATCGGGATCCCGGACGTAAATGGACAGCAACTCGGAGGTTGCTCCTGTGCGTTTAACCGGGCCGAGTTCCACTTCAATGCCATGTGCGTCGAAGTGTCGAACCAATGCGTGTACCGGTACGGTACTTAAAAAACACAAATCCGCGCTCCCTGGAGTGGGGGTAGATGCGTGTGGTTTGATCTCGTTGCCTCGTATGTGCAGATTGATTTTCTGATTGCCAATGAGGATTGCTTTGCGATTTTCTCCAAAAGAGAGTTCTTGGCAGCCAAGAATGCCGCAGTAAAAGCCCAACGTTTTGTTGATGTCGGAAACAGTCAGGACAAGGTGATCAATGGAGGCAAGAAAGGGCATGGGATTTTCCTGTGGATTAGGAGTGAAGTGCGTTTGTGATTGACGACAGGCGTGCTTGACGTACGGCCTGTGCGATGTTGATCCCTTGAGCTCGGCGGGCGGCTTGCCCTGCATCCGTAGCTTTGAATGCGTCAGCAGCCTGACGTAGACGGTTCAAATCTGCTTGAGGGTGTAGTACGGCGCAGGTATCCAAGAGTGCCGTAAAGCGTTCTGAGCGGCGCAGAACATCAGCGCTTTCCAGAAATTGCAAGAAGTCTTCTGCGGATGCAAGCTGAGAAACAGTACGATGAAGCCGACTGAAAACTTCGCACAACGAGATGGTTTCGCTTTCGACACGAAGAGCTTGTAGCCGTTTACGTAAATAAGCAGGATCTGTAATTTCGGAAAAAAGAAGTGCTGTACGGCCACTGACGCCAAGATGAACATGAGCGGCTCGCGTCAATGCGCTTCGGACGGTTGAAGTGATGGGAATGTCCGAAAAAATTCGGTTCCATAAACCACACTGCTGCAAAACTTCAAGCATTCGTACCGGACTGGTTTCTGATAATCCTTGGCGTAGTTCCTGCCACGTGCGTTCAGGTACTAGAGCATCAACTTCACCGCTGTCGACCATCTTGCGACACAGTGTCATTGTTTCGTTGGCCACGCTAAAGTCTGGAAAGCGAGCCGCAAAGCGCGCCAAACGCAGGATTCGAACCGGATCCTCGCAGAAAGCTTCGGAAACATGCCGCAGAATTCTCTGACGTAAGTCATTTTGGCCACCCCAAGGGTCAATGATATGACCAGAAGCATCTTCAGCCATGGCGTTGATAGTTAGATCCCGCCGATGAAGGTCTTCTTCCAGTGTAACGTTGGGTGCAGTGTGGAACGTAAAGCCGTGATAGCCTCTGGCAGTTTTTCGTTCAGTACGTGCCAACGCGTATTCTTCGTGAGTGACGGGATGAAGAAAAACGGGAAAATCTGCGCCGACGGGGATGAAACCACGAGTGAGCATTTCTTCGGGAGTGGCACCTGTAACGACCCAGTCGATATCTCCCGTAGGAGCATCAATGCCCTGTTCTCGCAATAGACGGTCGCGAACACAGCCGCCGACCTTGAAGATCTGTATGCTCATGGCGTGGATTAGTTTCCTTTTTCTTGATGGATGTTTTTTGAGTGTTTTTCCAGAAACGCTTTAAGGGCAACGGCGGTTGGTGTTTTCCGCTTGCAAATAGTTCTTGGTTCGCCCTGATCTGTGATGGAGCCTCCGTCAGGACCACCTTCAGGACCAAGGTCAATGACCCAGTCGGCTTCAGCAATCACATCCAGATTGTGCTCAATAACAACAACCGTATTGCCAGCTTCAACCAAAGCGTGCAATACGTTGATGAGTTTTTCGACATCGGCCATATGAAGTCCGACCGTGGGTTCATCCAAAATATAGAAGGTGTGAGCCGTACGGCGCGTGTGGAGTTGTCCATAGGCTTTGGAAAGCTCTGTGACTAGTTTTATGCGTTGAGCTTCTCCGCCGGAAAGTGTTGAAGATGGCTGTCCCAGACGCAGGTACCCGAGTCCAACAGCCTGAAGAAGTTCCAGAGGACGAGCGATTTTTGGACGATTGGCAAAGAGATCAAGGGCATCATCAACGCTTAAATTGAGAATTTCTCCGATGCTTTTCTGCATCCACTTTACGGCAAGGGTTTCTTCATCAAAACGCATGCCGGCACATGCTTCACACGTCATTTTCACGTTGGGTAGAAAGCTCATTTCTACGCTTATCTGTCCTTGTCCTTCACACACAGGGCAGCGTCCCTCGGCTGTGTTGAAAGAAAAGCGTGTGGGCTTGTATCCGCGAGCTTGAGCTTCGGGAGTTTGTGCATATAGGTCACGGATGTGATTGAAAAATTCCACATAGGTAGCTGGACACGAACGCGATGTTTTTCCGATTGGTGTCTGATCGACCTCAAGTACGCGACCAAGGTTGGCTTCTGATGGCCAGATGATATTTTCGCATCCAGTGCAAGTGGCTTTTTCGTCAGCAAGCTTTGCCTGTAGCGAATTGCGTAAAACGTCTCGTACAAGCGTTGATTTGCCGGACCCTGAAACACCAGTGACCGCGACAAGACGGCCAAGCGGAAAGTCGACAGTGATCTCCTTGAGGTTGTGCAGAGTCGCTTTGCGAACGGTGAGTTTGGGAGTGTCTTCCTTGACGGGACGACGAGCTTTGCCTGAGTGAACCAAAGGGGATCTAAGCATGCGACCGGTAAGACTGCGCTCGTTGGCGCAGATCTGTTCCAGTGTGCCTTCTTCGATGAGTTCGCCGCCACGACTGCCGGCTCCTGGACCAATGTCAATGATGTGGTCGGCTCTTCTGATTAACTCTTCATCATGCTCGACAACAATGACTGTGTTCCCTTTATTTTTTAGTTCGGTGAGCATGTCAACAAGACGAGCGTTGTCGCGAGCGTGCAGTCCGATAGTCGGCTCATCGAGCACATAGCAAACTCCCTGCAATGTGCTGCCGATCTGCGCTGCTAGCCGAATGCGTTGAGCTTCGCCACCGGAAAGTGAAGGAGCGTCTCGGTCCAGACTGAGGTAACCCAACCCGACTTTTTGTAAAAATTCCAACCGAGAAATGATTTCTTTGACGGCATCCTCGCCGATAGCCGCTTCGCGTCCTTTCAATTTAATTGAGCGCATGCATTGCAGAGCATTATCAACGGACATAGACGTTGTTTGTGCAATGGATCGTCCTTGAAACTTCACGGACAATGCTATGGAGTTGAGACGGGCACCGTGACAAGTTGGACAAATGGATGCGTTGAGAGCTTCCTCGTCTTCATTCGGTGCCGATTCGTCTGACTCAATGCCAAGGCGGCCAGTTCCGAGACATTGAGGACACCAACCCATTTTATTGTTGTAGGAGAAAAGCCGAGGATCGGGTTCAGGAAAACTGGTGGCGCAGATTGGGCAGGCGCGTTTTGTAGACAGAATTTCCACCCGGTTGCTCGAAGGGGCGCTATCAAAGTCAGTGGCCGAAGATGATGGGGCGGCATTCATGCCGCTGGCAACGCAAACCAGACCGTGTCCGTGGAAAAGCGCGGCAGCCAAAGCTTGCGTGATGTCATTTTCGGCTTTTGGAGTAACAACGAAGGTTCCGGTGGGAGCCTCGATAGTGTGTTCTTTGTAGCGCGACAGCAAAGGAAAGGGCGCTGTATTGACCCAAAGACCATCGACTCGAACGTGAGAAGCATTGAGTTTAGACTGAGCCCATTGCGCAATTTCTTGGTAGGTACCTTTGCGAGCAACAACGACTGGCGCCATCAACGTGATACGCTGACCGCGATATGTCTTCATGATGTGCGCAAGAATTTGCTCTTGTGTTTGTTCGGAGACCAAGGAACCGCATTTCGGACAGTACTGTGTGCCGAGTTTGACGTAGAGCAAACGCAGAAAATGTTGAATTTCTGTGATTGTGGCAACCGTTGACTTGCGTCCTCCTCTGCTTGTGCGCTGTTCAATGGCCACTGTTGGTGCGATGCCTCGGATACTTTCAACATCGGCTTTGGGGGGCGGTTGAGTGATTGAACGAGCGTAGGCGTTGAGGCTTTCCAAATAACGTCGTTGCCCTTCGGAAAAAACAATACCAAAAGCCAGTGTTGATTTGCCGGAGCCAGACACGCCGGTGACCGCAGTCAAGCGTCGTTTGGGAATAACGACGTCGATATTTTTGAGATTGTGTTCTCGAGCGCCGAAAATTCCCAGATCTCCTTGGTGTGCGCCCTTCCAAATACTTTGCAGTGAACGACCAGGTTGGCTCTGAGAGCATGCATTGGGTTGCGTAAAAATTCCCGTCATTGGAACGCTGTTTTCGCCAATCATTTTGGCGTAGGCAGCTAGTGCTTTGCCCGTGTAGCTGGACGAGTTTTTTCTGAGTTCTTCAGGGGGCATTTCGGCGACAATTTGACCGCCTTCATCGCCACCTTCGGGACCGAGATCAATGATCCAGTCGGCAGCAGAAATGACATCCAGATTGTGTTCGATGACAAGTACCGTTTGCTCCTGACTTACAAGGTGTCGAAAGACTTTCAAAAGTTTTCTAATATCGTCAAAGTGCAGTCCTGTAGTGGGTTCATCAAAGATGTATACCTGACGGCGGTGTAGTCCGTTATTAGTCTCGGCAAGGATCTGAGCAAGTTTTAATCGCTGAGCTTCGCCACCGGAAAGCGTTGAAAGAGGTTGCCCAAGTTTGATGTAATCCAACCCAACATCAATGAGACTGTTGAGCGCCCGTTCAATGGATCGGTGGCCAAGAAAATAATCGTGTGCCTGGCGTACTGTCATTTCCAGTACATCAGCGATGCTAACGGCTCCTCGTCCTAGATAATTGAGTTTAACTTCGAGGGTGTCTGCACGGTAACGCGTACCGTTACAGTCAGAGCAGCGCAATAAAACGTCGCTCAAAAACTGCATTTCAACGCGTTCAAAACCTGCACCTTGGCAACTTGGACAACGCCCAGTTCCCGAGTTAAAACTAAAAGTTCCTGGTGTATAGCCACGATCTTTTGCTTGTTGGGTTGAAGCGAACAATTGGCGAATATCGGTGAAGACGCCGCAATAAGATGCAGGATTTCCACGGCTTGTTTTGCCGATTTCTGCTTGACTGACGTAAATGACATCTCCAATTGAACAGGAACATTGCACTGAAGAGAAGACTTTCGGGGAGTTGTCTTTGTTGGTTTTGTGCAGATATTCGATAGCAGGCACGATGACATCGTTGGCTAGCGTTGATTTGCCAGAACCAGAAACGCCAGTAAGAGCTGTAAAGGCTCCGATGGGCAACTGTACGGAGATGTTTTTCAGATTGTGGGCACATGCTCCGTCGATTGATAGAAAACCTAAAAACTGCTCCGGTTTCTTTTTAGGTTCATCCGGCATTGAACGGAGTTTGCCTTGTAGATATAGTCCAGTGAGCGAATTGGACTGGCGAATTTCTTCGGGGGTTCCGTCACAGATGATTTCGCCTCCGTTAGTGCCTGCACCAGGTCCCATGTCGATAATGCGGTCTGCAGCAGTCATGACCTGAGGGTCGTGTTCGACAACGACGAGAGTATTGCCGCCGCTTTTAAGGCGGTTCATGATGCTGTTGACTCGATCCATATCTCGAGGATGCAAGCCTACGGACGGTTCGTCCAAAACAAAAAGAGTATCGGTCAGATTAGTGCCCAATGCCGTGGTGAGATTTACGCGCTGTACTTCTCCGCCTGATAGCGTCCGGCTCTGACGACCGAGAGTCAGATAGCCTAGACCGACATCAATAAGATAATTGAGACGCGTGTTGATTTCTTCGGCGACCATGCGGGAGGCTTCATCAAGCGGTTCTGATAAGAACGTTTGGAAGAATCGCTTGACGTCAGATACTGACAAATTCATCAAGTCAGGAAGCGAGAGTCCTGGTAAATGGTCAAAGGACTCTTGAGCTTGCAGGCCTAATCCGCGAGGGCGGAATCGTTTGTAGGTTCCCTTTTTAGGCAGCAGGGCGGCATCTGCAGCTTGTTTAGATCCGAGACGCCACAAGACACTTTCGCCGGTCAAACGAGCTCCTTGACAATCCGGGCAAAGAGCGTAGCCGCGGTAATTGGCAAGCTGCACACGAATGTGCATCTTGTAGCTTTTTGATTCCAGCATGTCGAAATAGGCTTTTACGCCGTACCACTGCGTTTTCCAATTTTTGCCGTTGTATTCCTTGTCTCCGTAAATTACCCAATGCTTCTGTTCCGGAGTCAACTCTTTCCATGCGATGTCAAGTGGAATTCCGCGTCTGATGGCCCATCGTTCGAGATCGCGTTGACATTCTGAGCCCGAGGCTGTGCGAAATGGTTTGATTGCGCCTTGTCTAAGCGAGATAAGTTCATCAGGAATAACAAGTGAATAGTCAATTCCGATGATTCGACCGAATCCTCGGCAAGTTGAGCAGGCACCTAGAGCAGAGTTAAAAGAAAATCGAGAGGGCGAAGCTGCTGCGTAATGCCGCATGCAGACAGGACAAGTCAGATCGGTTACCCAACGGCGAACGGTAGAAGTTCCTTTCTCATCGGACGCAAAGACGCTAAGGATTCGATCTTTGCTGTGTTCGAGAGCTTTTTCGACGGCTTCAACTGTACGAGATTGGCTCAATCGAGACGCGCGAACTCGATCAACGGCGATCCATAGACGCTTGTTGCCGTTGGATAAAGTCTCCTCGTTAATGACATGTGTGAATCCTTGAGCCGACAGTCCACTCAGAATAATTTCTGGGTCGAGTTTTTCAGGAACAAGTACGGAAAAGCAGATATTGAGTCGAGACTGTCCTAGTGTTTGAGCCCAGGTCATAATTTCCCGGGCGATATCGACGGCGCTGTGTTCTCTGACCGGAGTGCAACAATTTCCGCAGAATAGATTCGCACTTCGAGCAAAGATGAGTTTGAGACAATCGTTGATCTCCGTCATTGTGCCAACTGTCGAGCGAGAGGTCTTGACGCTGTTGGCTTGATTGATGGCGATCGAAGGAGGAACGCCGTCAATCTTATCGACAAGGGGACGGTCGCAGCGCTCTAAAAACTGTCGGGCATAAGCGCTGAATGTTTCGACATAGCGACGCTGACCTTCGGCATAGAGGGTGTCGTAGGCAAGAGAGCTTTTACCTGATCCGGACGGCCCTGTGATGACAGTCATAGTGCCTGGTTTGATATCCAAATCCAGATTGCGCAGGTTGTTTTGCCGGGCACCGCGGATTCGGATGGGACTGATATCGGATTTGTCGTTGGTTTTCTGCATAAGTAAAAGCCCTTTACTGCAAGAGCATGACAAAAACGTGAGATTCAGCTCAGCAAGGTGCAGCCCATTGAGGACATTGGATTTGCCACAAACGCCGATCGGGGAGTCGAACGCAAGAGAGTTGACCTCCCCACAGACAGCCAGTGTCAATTGCAATAGTATCTTGGCGCATTACCAAGCCTAGCGTTGACCAATGACCGAAACAGACGGTTTTTTCAAAATGTCGGGGATAATCAAACCACGGGATAAGGTCAGGTGTTTCGCGAGGATTCATCTTGGCTTTGAATTCAAGAGAACCATCTTTATGGACGTAGCGCATGCGTGTGAATGCGTTAAGAATGGCTCGCATGCGTGCAGGTCCTGAATTGAGAGTGTCCGTGTCGTCACCGTACATTCCCTGCAGGTATTTTTTCCAGTGTTTGCTTTTCAGAGCTTCGGAAACTTCCGCAGCATAACCGCGGGCTTGCTCAAGCGTCCAAGCAGGAGAGATTCCGGCGTGAACGAAGATTGTGTCAGTGGTTTCATGCATTAACGGACGGTGACGCAGCCAGTGCAGTAATTCCTTACAGTCAGGAGCTTTCAGGATTTCTCCAATGGTGTCGCTGCGATGTTGTTTTCCTGCGCCAGCTGCAACAGCAAGAAGGTGTAGGTCGTGATTGCCCAGTAGGACAGCCTGACAGCGGCCTGATTCATCGAGAGCTTTTACTCGGCGAAGTGTTGCGAGTGAAGAAGGGCCTCGATTGACGATGTCGCCGACAAAAACGAAAGAGGCATCCTTATCAAGGATATCGAGCAGTTCATCGAAGCTCTCCAGACAGCCTTGAAGATCTCCGACAGCATAAATCGGTTCAGACATGGTGATGGTATTGGTTAGAATTTCGAGTCAGATTCTAACTGCGGCTTTCATTCGTCAACGTACGGACACCTTCTTCTTCGAGTCGAGATTCGAGAGTTTGTGAGTCGCTTTTTTGAGGATATAAGTTATGAAACCCGTTCGTAAGGTTGTCTTCCCGGTCGCAGGAATGGGAACTCGATTTCTGCCCGCAACCAAGGCGATGCCCAAGGAAATGCTTCCTGTTGTTGATAAGCCACTGATTCAGTATGCCGTGGAAGAAGCTGCGGCGGCAGGTATTACCGATATGATCTTCATCACAGGTCGTTACAAGCGTGCCATCGAGGATCATTTTGACAAGAGCCCGGAATTAGAGGCAGATCTGACAGCCAAAGGCAAGTATGAATTGCTTGATTTGGTCCATTCTGTAACGCCTCGCGGCGTGAACTTTATTTTCATTCGTCAGCCAGAGCCACTCGGACTCGGACACGCTGTGATGTGTGCCCGGCCGGTTGTTGGGGATGAGCCTTTTGGCGTCATTTTGGCCGACGATCTGATTTATGCTCAACAGCCTGCTTTGGGGCAACTAATTGCGGCACGAGGTGAAATGGGTGGTGGCAGTGTTTTGGCTGTTCAGAATGTGGAGCAAAAAGAGACCAGTAAGTACGGCATTGTTGGTGTTGATGATGAACTAAAGCAGACGAGTTGCGTGCGAGCTATGGTTGAAAAGCCGAAGCCGGAGAATGCACCGTCGACATTAGCTGTTATCGGTCGATACGTGCTAGAGCCAGAAATTTTTACGGCACTTGAGAGCGTAGAGCGTGGTGTTGGCGGTGAAATACAGCTTACAGATGCTATTGCTTCCTTGCTGGGACAGGGAAAAACTTACGCTCATCGATTTGAGGGACGTCGCTTTGACTGTGGTAGCAAACAGGGCTTTTTGTCGGCGACGGCACATTATGCTCGCTTGGCTGGGTATGAATTTGTTTAATCGACTGCGCTTATTTGTATATGGCGCTTCCATCTTAGGATGGAAGCGCAGGTATCTGACCGCCGGAGTCTCACTGAGGAGAACCGGCGGTTTTTTTGCAAACAGGGGGAGGTAATTCGAGAGTTCTCAGCATGCACGTACTTTTTTCAAAAGAGCCGTGGTTGATCGCTGGTGCTCAAATTCTACGGTGAACGTTTTTCCGCCCCATGTAGATACCAGTTTTGCTTCAGGTAAGTCTTCAATACGATAGTCGCCGCCTTTGACATAGATGTCGGGATGCGCTTCTTCGATGACTTTGAGAGGAACTTTGTCTTCAAAAATGACCACAAGATCAACTGAACCGAGAGCTGCGAGTACCGCAGCGCGGTCAGCTTGTGTGTTGATTGGCCGATCATCTCCTTTGCCGAGCATTTTTACGGATGCATCAGAGTTGACGGCAACGATTAAGCTCGCTCCCAATTCCCGGGCTTGGGAAAGATAGGTGACATGGCCGCGGTGCAAGATATCAAAAACACCGTTAGTCATGACAGTTGGTTTAGGGAGCTGAGCACTTCGCTTTGCGAGTTCTTCAAAAGAAACGATTTTGTGTTCAAAGACAGGAGTGGGCAAACGAAGAGCCATAAGAAGACCTAGGAAAAAATAGGTTGAGAGCAACGGAAATGCTATCAAAAGCGGTTTTAAGTGAAAAATTTTTTAGAAAATTTTGACCCCTTCTCAGGG
>DXSO01000002.1:21186-43132 GCA_019410445.1 Sutterella sp. | reverse complement strand
TTTGTGCAGCCTCAATAGCACAAATTGATTCATTTTTGGGGTGTTCAAAATTACGGAAATGTTCTGAATTTTCATCTCGTTTCAACGGCTTTGAAATGCGGAAAATGATGTTCCCAATCTTTTGAAGAACACAATCGTGTCAGAGGGCCGATTAAAAATGAGCGACAGACTTTCCGACTTTCCTGTAACTTTTCACAACCGCTCCTATGCGCCGTTGATGGTAGGAGGTATGGGTGTCAATATTTCCAATGCTGAACTTGCTCTTGCGGTGGAAAAACTCGGTGGCATTGCGCATTTGTCCGATGCACTTCTGATGGAAGTGGCTGATAAGCATTTTGGTACAGATCTGTGCAAAGAAAAAATTCGCCGATACAAGGGACTTGCAGATACATATGATAAGTCCGAAATCCAGTTTGACTTGGAACGCTTAGCGGAAGCGACACGTCGTTATGTTTCTGACATCATGAGCAAAAAGACTGGCAGAGGGTTGATTCTGATCAACTGTATGGAAAAGCTCACGATGAATTCGAGTTTAGCCACGTTGAAAACGCGTTTGAATGCGGCACTGGATGGTGGGATTGATGGAATTACCCTTTCTGCTGGGTTGCATATGTCAAGTATGAAACTCATGCAGGATAATCCGCGCTTTAGAGAAGCACTAATTGGTACCGTTGTTTCCAGCACGCGAGCGTTGCAGATTTTTATGAAACGTGCGGTTGCAGTTGGTCGTTTACCAGACTATGTGGTTGTGGAAGGGCCTTTGGCGGGAGGTCATCTGGGTTTTGGTGACGATTGGGCGGACTACAACCTTGAAGATATTGTGCGTGATGTTCTGAAATGGCTTTCGGATAATAATTTTGATATTCCGGTATTTGCGGCAGGTGGTATTTTCACGGCTGAAGAAGCAGTGCACTTTGTGCGCGATGTTGGAGCGGCAGGTGTTCAGGTTGCAACCCGCTTTGCTGTTGCACAGGAAAGTGGGTTGCCGGAAGCGGTCAAGCAGCATTACATTGACGCCACAGATGAAGATGTGCAGGTCAATCATTTTTCCACAACTGGATACCCGATGCGAATGCTGAGAGATTCGCCGGCTATCACAAGCGATATTCGTCCCAATTGCGAAGCCTATGGTTACCTGTTGCAAAAGGGCGAATGTTCTTATGTCAAAGAGTGGTTTGCACGGCATGGCAAGATTGCGGTTGAATCAGTTCCAGAGCACTCTAAGTGTTGTCTTTGTACGCATATGCGCAATTTCAAAGTGTGGACCTGTGGCGCAAGCGTATCTCGATTGAAGGATGTGACGACTCGGTTGCCGGATGGTTCTTGGAAGTTGCCTACGGCCGAAGAGGTCTGGTATGACTATGTTGAGACGGAATGTGCAGAGGTGAGCAACGCAGCCTGAAATGTCAAAAAACATTAGGTACACAGGAGAAAGGAGTTATCTCGTAAAAGCGAATCGGGTATTATCTTTCGCACACTCCTGCGGATCACATTCAATATTTTGATTATTTCGCCGAGTGATGGTTTTCATCCTCGGCTTTTTTCTGAGTGCCGCAAATTGCTAAAAAAGGAATTCTCATGTCGCGCAAAGTTTTACTCATGATTCTCGATGGTTGGGGATTAGGCAATGGTTCGAAAGCTGATGCCATTCGGGCTGCAAATCCCGTCTACATCGAAGCGCTTACGCAGAACTTCCCACACGCACAATTGCGTACAGATGGTGAAAACGTTGGATTGCCTGAGGGGCAGATGGGGAACTCTGAGGTTGGACATTTGAATATCGGTGCAGGGCGTGTGGTGTATCAGGATCTTGTCAAGATCAACAGAGCATGTCGTGCCGAAGATGAAGAGTCTTATTCGCTCGCCAACAATCCAGAAGTAAAAGCGTTGGTTGAATATGTGAAGGCACGCGGTTGCGCATTGCATGTGATGGGACTTTTGTCTGACGGAGGGGTGCATTCTTCGCTCGAACATCTGGAGGCTTTACTGGCTCTGGCTAAGCGTGAAGGTATTGAGAAAAGCTTTATTCACGCTTTTATGGATGGGCGTGATACCGATCCTAAAAGTGGTCAAGGATTTGTGCGCCGAATTGACGAGAAAATCCAAAAGGGAGAGATTGCCGGTTCAATTGTCAGCTTAATCGGTCGATACTATGCGATGGACCGTGATAAACGATGGGAACGCGTGCAAGAAGCCTACGAAATGTTGGTTCATGGAAATGGCGAGATGTTTACGGATGCTTCGAGTGCTGTGGCTGCTTCGTACGAGGCGGGTGTTACGGATGAGTTCATGAAGCCTCATGTACGCCGAGATGGAAACGGTATGCCAGTAGGGCGAATTGAGGCGGGAGATGCAGTGATCTTCATCAATTTCCGCAATGATCGGGCCAAGGAACTCACGACGGTTTTAACCCAAGCGGAGGTTGAGGGAATGAAACCGTTGAATTTGTACTTCGCGACAATGACTCCCTACGATCCAAACTATAAGGGTGTGCATGTACTCTTCCCAAAAGAGAACGTGCCGGACACTATTGGAGAATGGGTTTCCAAGCAGGGATTAAAGCAGTTGCGCATTGCTGAAACAGAAAAGTACGCACACGTCACTTTCTTTCTCAATGGGGGGCGAGAGGCTGTGTTTGAAGGAGAAGATCGTATCTTGGTGCCTAGTCCCAAAGTGGCAACTTATGACCTGCAGCCCGAGATGAGTGCCTATGAGGTGGCAGATCGACTGTCTGCAGCTTTGCGGGAAGGAAAGTACGACTTTGTCTGTCTAAACTTTGCCAACGGCGACATGGTGGGACACACAGGGGTGTACGAGGCGATTCTCAAAGCCGTGCGTGCAGTTGATGCCTGTGTAGAGACCGTGGTTGAAGCAGCCAAGGCTGCCGGGTATGAAGTGGTGATTATTGCCGACCACGGAAATGCTGATAATGCGGTCAATGCGGATGGTTCGCCCAATACGGCGCATTCACTCAATCCGGTTCCTATAGTGGTTGTTTCAGAACGAGTCGACAGGGTAGAGAACGGGGTCCTTGCGGATGTGGCTCCGACTGTCCTATCCCTGATGGGACTGAAGACTCCTGAGGCGATGACCGGGCGATCTCTTGTGCGATATAAAGCCTAAAAGAGAAAAATGGAAATAGGGATGTTTCTTTGTTTGGAAACATTCCTATTTTTAGAGCGCTTTCTAAAGAAGCGGGCTAAGTAGGTAGCTTAGTCCTTCAAGAAATCTTTCCCAAAGACTGCGGTTGTGCCAACGAGAGGGATCAATAGGCATCGAGCGAGATTCATAGTAGCGATGCAGTACGGTCATATCGTTAACAAACTTTGAATCGAAGATCAGCATCATCATTTCAAAATTGAGGTGAAGGCTTCGTTTGTCAAGATTGACGGTGCCGAAAAGACTGAAAGTATTGTCGACTGTAATGGCTTTGGTATGAAGTAGCCCTTCAGTAAAAAACGTTAATTTAACGCCAGCGCTCATTAAATCACTGAAGTAGCGCCTGCTAGCCCAACGAACGAATTGCGAATCAGGATTCTGAGGAATACAGATATGAACGTCGACGCCGCGCATAGCGGCATTTTGGAGTGCGAGGATCAAGGTTTCACCGGGAATGAAATAGGGTGTCGTAACATAAATGCATTCACGAGCACATCCGATGGCCTCTAAAATCAGGCGTTGGTTGGCATCGTCAACCGTTGTTGGTCCTGAAGGCACTACAGTAACGCAAGCAGAGCCGACGGCGGGAACGGGAGGGATTTTTTCCAGAGTAATGCGTTCGCCTTCAATGTCAGGCTGAAGTGCCCAATCAAATAGAAAAATTTGATTGAGATCGCGTACGGCACAACCCTCCACCCGAACCATGGCATCGATCCATTCTCCTACGCCCTCAGTCGTATGAAAGATTTCAGGATCAATGAGATTGAGACTGCCTGTATAGCCAATACGCTCGTCGATGATCACATTTTTGCGGTGTAAGCGAAGATCGGCTCGGCCCTTGGTACGCGGGAGCAAACTCACGGGAAGCGCGCGGGACACGTGGACTCCGGCAGCGAGCATTTTTGCAGGCCAATTTGTTCTGAGCCACGTTCTTGAGCCGATATCGTCTACCAAAATGCGGCAAAGACATCCACGTTTAGTTGCATCAATAACTGCCTGAGCAATCTTGTCGCACCAACCACCAACGCCCCAAATATAAAACTCCATGGAAACGGATTTCTTCGCATTATTGATATCGGAATAAATCCGGGACAATGCTTCGATTGAGTCGGGGAGCAAAGTTAATTCGGAGCCACAGCTCATTGGCATGTCGCCAAGTCGTTCGGCAAGGCGCGCTAATCCTTTATGGCGTTGGGCGTGCTGTGTTTGAGGAACAATACCTGGCTGAGCATAACCAGCATCGGTGACTTTTTCCCAATGTTTAAGTAGATGGCGCAAGCGGCGAGCTCGCCATTTTCCTATCGGACGTTCACCTAACCAAACGTAAAGAACGAAGCCGATATAGGGAAGAATTGTGGTTAGAAGAATCCATGCAAAAGAGCTACCCGGAGGGTGTCTGGTGAGTATGACTCTTAGAATGACGGCAAGAGTAAGAAGCAGTTGCAACAAGACAGCAACTGCTCCTAAAAGCGCCATCCAAAATTCTTGAGTGCTCAAACCATCAAACACGACAGTGCCTTTGGTGAGTGCAAGCTAGGGCTTTGCGCAGGACTCGGCTTTTTGAGCGAGGAATTCCCAACGCGTGTAGCAAGCTTCGATTTCCTGGGCAAGGCTTTGAGAACGAGAGGTGAGAGTCTGTTGCTCAGGAATGGGCAATTTGAAAAAATCAGAAGAACTCATTTTTACCATAAGTTCTTCTTGTTCTGCCTCCAGGGACTCAATGATCTCTGGAAGTGACTCGAGTTCCTTGTTTTCTTTCCAACTCATGCGTTCTGCACGTTGACGAATTGGCTTTTTATTTATCGGTTTGTCTTCGGTTGCGGCAGTGGCTTTACTTTCATCCAAAGCAGGACGTTGACGCAGCCAATCTTCGTATCCTCCTGCAAATTCCATCCAACGGCCGTCAGGAGCGAGGTAATTGACAGGAGCGAGGACTTGTGTGACGACGCTGTCTAAAAAACGGCGATCATGACTGACCAGAATCACAGTGCCTGGATACGTTTCAAGGGTTTCTTCGAGCAACTCCAGAGAATCAATATCGAGATCGTTCGTTGGCTCGTCAAGCACAAGAAGATTGGCGGGAAGAGCAAACAGGCGAGCCAACAGCAAACGGTTACGCTCTCCGCCTGAGAGATTTGCTACAGGAACTTCTGCTCGATGTGGAGCGAACAGAAAATCAGCAAGATAGCTCATGACGTGTTTTTTTGTTCCTGCGATTTCAATCCACTCACTGCCCGGACTGACAGTTTCAGCTACTGTTTTTGTTTCATCAAGTTGCTCGCGCAATTGATCAAAGTAAGCGATTTTTAAATTGGTACCGAGACGAACAGAGCCGACATCAGGAGTGAGCTTGCCTAGAAGCAATTTGATGAGGGTGGATTTGCCTGCCCCATTGGGACCAATGAGGCCGAGCTTGTCGCCGCGCATTAAACGGAAATCCAGGTTGGTGACAACATTTTTTGCACCAAATGATTTGCACAGATTTGTCACTTCCGCAACAAGTTTGCCGCTACGCTCGCCGGCATCTACACTCATCGAAATGCGACCCATGCGTTCTCGACGAGCAGCACGTTCTCGTCTGAGAGCCTCTAGACGACGTACTCGCCCCTCATTACGAGTGCGTCTGGCTTCGATACCTTTTCGGATCCAGACTTCTTCTTGAGCCCAAAATTTATCGAAACGTCGATTGGCAAGAGTTTCAGCTGCAAGTTCTTCGTTTTTACGCGCTTCATAAGCAGCAAAATTTCCGGGATAGCTACGCAGAATACCTCGATCAAGTTCGAGAATACGCGTGCAAATGGCGTCTAAGAAGGCGCGATCATGCGTAATGACAATCAATGATCGATTATTTCGATATTCTTGCGTCAGAATACCTTCGAGGGCTTCGATGGTCTCTACGTCCAAGTGGTTGGTTGGCTCGTCAAGCAACAAAAGATCGGGCTTGAGGCTAAGCGCTAGAGCCAGGGCAGCCTTTTTTTTCTCACCACCCGAGGCAGCTAAGGGGTTTTGTTCGCTTGCTGTATGTAACCGATGAAGGTATTCATCCAATCGGGCAATGGCGGCCCATTTTTCTCGTTCGTCAGCGATTTCCTCGAGTTGTCCTCTCAGAATCAGACTCTCACGCAGAGATTCAGCCGCAGGAAGGATCGGTTCTTGTTCGAGGTAGACAGTTCTTAGGCCATCTTGTCGAGTCAAAATGCCGTCATCGAGCTTATCTCGTCCTGCAATGATGTACAGCAAAGAGCTTTTGCCAGTACCGTTACGGCCGATTAGGCCGACACGTTCTCCGGCATCCACTTGCATTTGAGCTCGGTCGAGAAGGGGTAGATCTCCCCAAGCTAATTCAGCGTCTGCGATTGTAATGAAAGGCATAACTATGAGTTACGGAACCGAAGGAGTTGAAGAAGGGGCATCGAGTTCAAGCCGACGTGTCATGAAATCCGGGGTAGAAGGCTTGTCACTTTGAGCATCCTCTTCGTGGGTAGCCAACGTACCCGCCTCCTCGGCAGCTTTTTCAGCTTCTCGAGTGAGACGCTCAAGAGAGCGACTTTGGGCGCGTAGTTTCCGACTCTTGTGCAACACTTCGAAATCAACCAAATCTTGTTCAGAGATGACCTTGACTGTGCCACCTTGAATCATTGCTGTTTGGGCCCGACGATCGACTAAGGGCGAATAATTGAGATTGTAGGTAAGGGTGCCCAAGAGTCCATTGATTTGAGCAGAAGAAACTCCATGAGCAATGGATTGAGACAAAGAAAAAGCATCCGCACCGAGTGCAAAAAGTCGTTTATCCAGTGTACTTTCAGGAACGGGAACTTGATAAGTTTCCTCAAATTTTTCTGGGTCAAATTCCAGAATCATGGGAGCATCAACTAAGCCAACTTGCAAGAGGTCATAAGTCATTGCTCGTGCAGCGGAATCGGTTTTAGTTTCTCCAGGATTGGTAAGAGATGTTGCCCAGACTCGCGTACGAATGGGCAGGCGAGAACGAACCAAGGAAGCGTTTTTGGCATCCATTGCAAGAAATGCAGCATAGTAAGGCGGCTCGGACAAGGCGACACGAGCTCGCTTTGCAGCTTGTAACCGTCGGATTCGAATCTGTTGTTGGCGCCATCCGACGGGATCAGCTTCCTGGTCAATCAGTACTTCATCGAATTCTTCAGCATTGAGTTTTTCGACAACAAGTTCGAAAAATTTCCGTAAACGCGTGAACTCTTTGAGATCAACTGTGAGGCGATCCGGGGTGTAACCTTGGCGAATCAGTTCTTGTTCAAAAGCCTGTGAAACTCGCTTTTCCAGAGGAGTGTTGTGATCTATCAGTAACACTTTGGGGCGTTCGCCAGCTTCTGTTTTCTCTGGAAGCGAGGCAATACCTAAACGTGCAACATATTCAGCATCGTGTTCCATAGACATTCCCAACATGAGCATATTTCGGGGGAACTGTCTGGGTTTCTGATGCACAAACGGCAGTTCAATGTCTGAGGACAAAACCAGACCAGGGACTTTAGTTTGGGAGTCAATGCGTCCGGCAATTTGTTCGGTTTCCTGAGTTTCGCTCTCAATGACCGCTGTTTCAACAGGGCGCTCTTCAGCAGCATCTAAGGCAGCTGCATTCTTTTGAGCGTCTCGAAGAAGACGCTCTTGAGCGATTTCCTCATCGGACATAGGTGAAGTGTAATTCAGTTCAATCTCGTTTAATGTCACCAGAGGCAGAGGCAGATATTTCAGTTTGGCAATCTCATCGATGGCACGTCGATCCAAGGGGCCGACGGCGACTTGGGCTCCGTAACGAGCCGCGGTTTTGAGTTGGTCGACAGCTGAATTGTTGGAGCCCGGCCGAATTAAAAGAACCTGCACGGGATGCTCTGATGCATAATTGGCGGCTAGAAGCCCTTGGAGAGCGGCTTTTGTTGGCTCCTCAAGGGGGGAAGCTTCATCAGGAAGCAAAAAAGCCATGGTCATGGCGTATTGTTCTGTTTGTGCGGCAGGGTAGGTACCATCGGATATGAGGGTAGCTTCAGTTCCTAAGATAGTGGCCTGCTCAATAGAGGGAGTCGCATCAGCGCTAGTGTCAGGTAGCGTATTGGCTCCGACGGTATCAGTTTCCGGAACAGTTTCAAGCGCAGCCTCTAATTCCGGACTGCTTGCAGGCACAGGCAAGGCTTTGGTTTGAATGGTAGAGGTGACTTCTTGAGCCGATACATTGGCACAGGGAGTTAATAGGGATAAGGCGAAAAAAAGACTGACAACGGCAGGATTTTTCACGATGCAGTTCACTTCAAATACGGATGAAACGGTTCAGGCGCAACGATTGTTGCGGTTTGCGGCAGATCCTTTAATGCAAAGCGCGCAGGTGGCGCAGCAGATCTTTCCGCAGTCGTCGCTCTATATTGTAGGGCTTCCAATCGGGAATGCGGCTGATATTACGTTGCGAGCACTGTGGGTGTTGGATATCTGTGACCGTGTGGCATGCGAAGATACGCGAGAAACACGAAAAATTCTTGATCGTTATGGGATAAGTACCCCGACAATCAGTGTGCATGAACACAATGAACGTACAGCAGCGTTAAAGCTTATTGAGTTGCTGCGTAAGGGGGAGCGAATTGCTTTGGTGACGGATGCTGGAACGCCAGCGGTAAGCGACCCGGGAGCCAGAGCGGTTCAAAGTGTGCGTGAGGCAGGATTTCGTGTGATTCCAATCCCTGGGGCAAGCGCGGTTGTAGCAGCGTTGTCAGCTTCTGGACTTGACTCTTACAGTTTCACTTTTGCAGGATTTGTACCGTCGTCTGGAAAAGCACGTCGAGTGGCATTAGAAAAATTGGCACAGACTGAAGAAGCATTTGTCTTGTATGAAGCTCCTCATCGTATTCGCGACTTGCTTCGGGATCTTGCGGATGTGTTACATGTTGAGCGCAAGATTGTTATTGCACGTGAACTGACGAAAAAATTTGAATCGTTTGATGCATTGACAGCTGGCGACCTTGCTGTTTGGGCGCAGTCTCATGAACCGCGGGGTGAGTATGTTGTTGTGGTGGATATGCAGAGTAAAGCGGAAAACGGTTTAGAGGCCAAAGATCTCAAATGGCTAAGGGCGATTGCTGAAGAACTGCCTAAGAGCCGAGCTGCAGCGCTTGCAGCCAAGGTGACAGGAATGCGAAGAGATGCAATTTACCAATTGCTGAGCGCGTCTGATAACGATTAACGTTCCATAGTCTGCAGCTAAATTAACAACCCCGACATACTAAGCATGACGGGGTTGTTAATTTAGTCTCGACTAAACGCCAAGTTCCTTTGCTCTGGGTTTTTCGCCTCGACCACTTAATGCCCAGTCAAAAACAGAATCGGGCAAAATTTTCAAAAGTCGAGCGACCCAAGCCATTTGCCAAGGAATAACGCGGTAAGTGTCTCGGGCCAAAATCGCTTTAACAGCACGCTCGGCAAACTCCTCTGGTTCCAAAATAAACGGCATCTTATAAGGATTTTTTGCGACTAAAGGGGTGCGCACAAATCCAGGACAAATTGTTGTGACGCGGATTCCGTACTTACGAACGTCATTGCGCAGACTTTCGAGATAGCTGATTACAGCAGCCTTGCTTGAACAATAGGCTTCGCTGCCGGGAAGACCGCGTATGCCTCCTACGGAACCAATGCCAACAAATTGACCGCCTCCGCGTTTGCTCATCGGAGCGATGAATGGGTGAAAGGTTGCAGCCATGGCAAAGACATTCGTGCGGTATACCCTTTCTAAGACATCAAGATCTTCTTCAAACTCAGTCTTGACGCCAATTGAAATGCCTGCATTTGCCAACACGATGTCTACGGGGGCCATAGAATCGAAATCTCTAGCTGCAGCAAACAAAGCGGAGCGATCGGTGACGTCCAAGGGATAGCAGACGTGCTGATCAGCATGCTTCATATCGGCCAATACCGCATCAAGCTTATCCTGGCTGCGACCAACAAGCCCAATTTGAGCGCCTAAGGAGTCGAATTTCTTGGCAATGGCGGCACCGATGCCACTGGATGCCCCCGTGATGAAAACGCGCATTTATTTTTCCTGACGGATTTTATTGACAAGCCAGTTCACGACATCAAGCGTGCCTTGCCGTGTGCCGACAAGGTGAGGGGCAGTGATGTATCGACCTCCTACACCAATACATGGTGTGGCATCAACACCGTAGTTCTTCCAAGTGCGAGTGGCTTGACGGTACTTACTGACAACGGAAAAACTGTTCAGTGTTTGATGGAATTTATTGGCATCCAGTCCGTGATCGCTTCCCCACTTCAAAACATCTTTTTCGATGTCTTCGACAGTATTCCAATCATGGGTTTCTCGAATAACCCATGTCCAGAATTCCATATGCAAATCGTTGAATCGGCCGAGAGCCTCAAAAGCGTAATAGACGCGGGGAAAGATCGAGAGATCTTCATTCCAGGCAACCGGAACAGGAACAATTTTGATTTGAGGGTTGTCTTTGACGGACTCGATGAATTTTTCCATCAAAGGAGCAAACGATAAGCAGTGCGGACAGGTGTAAGCAAAGAAGTCATGAACGACAACGGGGTTTGTCGGGAATTCCAATGCCGGACGCACTTCCGTGTAGTCTTTGCCGAGAATGGGCTCAGCACTTGCGGCCACAATATTTCCGGCAAAACCTGTAGTGCCCATGGCGACAACTGAAGAAAGAAGGAGTCGACGAGAAATCATGATCGAAGGATCTTTTGCTTTAGGTTAGTTGGGTTGGTGTATCACGGTTCCCTGGATGCCATTGTCGGCTAATGTCTGTCGAATTTCTTCGGCAGCTGTTTCGCTGTCAAATGGGCCAAGACGAACGCGGTAGACACGCTTTCCTGCGTCTCGCCGATATTCGATTTGGGCGTCGTTACCGGTGAAAGCAATTTGGCCACGCACTTTTTCAGCGTCGGGCAGTTCAGAAAAGGTGCCAGCATTGACCCAATAACGATCGGTGGCAATCACTTCTGTGACATCGCTGCCGCCAGCATTGACCTCTGCAACCTGACTTTCCGTTTGCTCGCTGCCTTGGCCTGACGCATAGAGTTTTTTGTTGGGATCTATGGTTTTGCCATCCAGCAGCCTTTCATCAATAGAAGTGTTTACTTGCTGGATTTTGTTCACAAACGGAATCGGGGCGTTGGAAATAATGATGAAAGCTGCAGCCGCAAGGATGAGCGCCGTGACGACGCCCATCGTGAAGGACCAAAAAAGAGCCGCACCAGAATATTTACGCATTGTGAACCCTTATCACATACGCTCGGGAGCATTCACACCGAGCACCTCCAGGCCATTGGCAAGTACTCGTCGTGCAGCCATACACAGAGCTAGGCGAGCATTGCGTTCGGAGTCATTTTCGACCAATACGCGCTCGGCGTTGTAGAACGCGTGGAAGTCGGCCGCGAGTTCCTTGAGGTACACGCAAATGAGATGTGGAGCCAAATCACGTGCTGCAACAGCCAGGGTCTCACCATAGCCGGCAAATTTGGCAGCAAGAGCAGTGGCTGTCGAACTGGTCAAGCTTGACAGATCAACTTGAGCTGCTTCGGACTCGCTCGGAACAGCAAAGCCTTTTTCTTCTGCTTGACGCAAGACGGAACAGATTCGAGCGTGTGCGTATTGCAGATAATAGACAGGGTTCTCATCGGATTTGGAGCACGCTAGATTAATGTCGAAAACAAATTCGGCATCGGATTTGCGAGATACTAGGAAGAAGCGTGCAGCATCGCGTCCAACCCAATCCACCAAATCACGAAGCGTGACGTAGGTGCCTGCACGTTTGCTCATTTTGACTTCCGCACCGTCTTTCACTACCAAGAGCATCTTGTGCAACAAGTACTCAGGGAAGTTTTTCGGAATGTTGATGCCGAGAGTTTTAGAGGCTGCTTGCAGACCGATACGAACACGGGCAACCGTGCCATGGTGATCCGAGCCTTGAATATTGATGGCTCGATCAAATCCACGTTCAAATTTAGCAAGGTGGTAAGCCACATCTGGCACGAAATAGGTGAAGTAGCCGTCTTTCTTGCGCATGACACGATCTTTGTCATCCTTGAAGTCTTTGAAGGCTTCGTCGGTTGTACGTAACCAAAGTGCCCCATCGGCTTCGTATGTGTAGCCAGCCTGGATCATGGCATCAACGGCTTTCTCGACGCGTCCATCAGTGTAAAGCGAGCTTTCAAGATAGAAATTGTCGAAAGCTACGCCCAGTTGTTTTAAGTCGGCGTCTTGTTCGTTGCGCAAATAGGCGACAGCATAGCGACGGATGAGATCAAGGTCATTGACATCGCCGGTGCTTTCGATGGTTTCACCTGTGGTGGTGACAACGGGTTTTTTGTCATGGAAATCGCGGGCGATATCCATGATGTAGTCACCATGGTAACCATTTTCAGGGAAAGCATCTTCGGTCTGTTCGCCAGCCAATTCCTTGGCGCGAGCTTGCACCGAAATTGCAAGGTTGTGAATTTGAACGCCTGCGTCGTTGTAGTAAAACTCACGCATCACGCGGTAGCCCTGAGTGGCCATGATGCGAGAAAGGACGTCGCCTAAAGCGCCTTGGCGAGCATGACCGAGATGCAGCGGACCAGTAGGATTGGCCGAAACGTACTCAAGAAGAACACTTTTCCCTTCAAATGCGCGGCTTGTACCGTAGGCACTTCCCAGACGCAGAACATCACGGACCGAGCGTACCTTTGCATCCTGAGAGAACTGAAAATTGATGAAGCCGGGACCAGCGATTTCCACTCCAGACAGGATGTCAAGGAATGCGTCATCTTTTTTCATGGCCTCAACCAAAGCGGTGGCGAGTTCACGGGGATTCTTTCCTGCCTTTTTTGCGCACTGCAAAGCAATTGTGCTTGCAAGATCACCATGACCGGCTTGCTTAGGGCGTTCAAGACGGATGGGTTCTTGGGCAAGGCCACAGTTGGAAAGAGCCCGATTAAGCAATTCGGTGAGAGCCTGTTTCTGGTCTTCGATCATTTTTTGTCTTTACTGAAGTTGAGCGGACTAAGGCGGCAACAGGATTGCCGTAGACATAACAACAGGCGGTCTTGATGACCGCCCGTGTACTCGATTGTTTTTGAATTTTACGCGATGCGTTTGTCGCGAGAGATGGTAGCGTAAGCAGAATGGTTATGAATTGATTCAAAGTTTTCTGCTTCTGCTCGGTACCACAATACACGATCATCGGCGTTGAGTTGATTGCAAACATCACGAATGATGTCTTCAACGAACTTCGGATGATCGTAGGCAAACTCCGTCACATATTTTTCGTCATTTCGCTTGAGTCGGCTCCACAGTTCACAGGATGCAGATGTTTCTGCAAAGCGGATTTGTTCTTCCAACGAGAGAGGAGCTGCCAGTTCAACGGCAACAACAATATGTGAGCGTTGGTTGTGAGCACCGTACTCGCTGATTTCACGACTGCAAGGGCAAAGACTAGTCACCGGAGCTGTGATCTCTTGAATAATGCGGGTTTTGCCGTTAGATCGTTCGGCAATGAACCGCACATCATAGTTCATGAGGCTCTTGAGCTTTGACATGGGACTCGTTTTGGTCACGAAGAATGGGCAGGAGATTTCAATGTAACCTTCCTCAGCTTCGAGAAGTACCAACATTTTGTCCAGAGTCTCACGCATCATGTCGCTAGAAAGAGGTTCATGATTATCAGCGATGAGAGATACGAAGCGTGACATGTGTGTACCGCGTTTATCGGCAGGTAGGCCTACGCACATGCAGACTTTTGCAACTGTGGGTTGCGGGCCTTTGATGCTCTGAATCTGCAGAGGTACGGTCAGACCTCGAATGCCTACGCGGTCAATCGGAATATTTCGCCCATCCATCAAGTTTTGGACGTCGGGCAGAACATTACTAGTTTGGTCCATATTCAATATCTGTTTAAGTGCGATCGTTGCTGCTCGGTCGTGTTTTTGATCAGAAAGCGGCGATAAGTTCAAGCCGAACGTCTCGCAGAAAAAGAAGGCCGACGAAAAAATAATTCGGCAGTTGAGAATTTACTTGAACCGAGAGAGATGGTGATCACAAAAGTTCGGTGAAGAGCGAATGATAAAGGATTTGCAGGACGGATATAACTGCTAGGAGGACAATATCAGCATGTTGGTGACTGCGGTCGAGGTTGTTGATCTGGAAAAATAGGGGAATTGCCTCCATATGAAGAGCAGGTCCCGAAACAAACGGTTGCTAACTGCGAAATAAACATACGTTATTGAGACGTCTGTCTCGGTACACTGATAAAAAATTCCCATAGTTTGAAAAAAGAGGAACTGAGAGCATGGCTCTATATATCAATGGTCGTCCAGTGAATCCCATAGTGACTTTTTTGGTCTCGGTCGCTGTTTTGGCGGGTATCGTTGGACTGGGTATTTTGCTTTTGCCGGTCATTGGTGGCCTTTTCATGGTGGCTCTCATTGCGATCGGCGGTGTTGCCCTTTATGGGATGTATTGCCGTTGGAGATATGGAGATCCGTTCGAACGAATGCAAAAGCAGGCCGAAGAAATGCTTCGTCGGCGAGCGCAAGGTCATGAACAAGATGCGATGCATCCACAAGCCCGAGAGGAAGCTGAGTTCAAGTCTGGTGAAGCGCGTACAGGCATTAAGAGGAGAACTACCATCGAAGATGCTGTTGTGGTCGAAGAGATACGTCACAAAGACATTTGATCTAGATCGAAAGTAGTGTAAAAAGTTGTTCCTTGGAGGTACTTATCCACAGCTGTTAGAAGCTCGGGTTAACCCCTGAGGTTGAGTTGCCAAGATGCCCCAAAAATGGGAATTCTTGGTCGGAATTACCTATATGTAGGCATGGCTTCCTGTTAAGTCATGCCTTTTTATTGATAAAAATCAAGAAAAAGTCCACAAATAGTAAATTCGACTTTTATCAATCTCTTTTTGGAATGCGACAAAACTCCAACATACCTGAAGGTAGTCTTAAGGTAGTCTTGCACTGCTCGCATTGTCTTTAGACATATGCGGCGCTTCTGCCGTCTACCCCGATGGTAGAGGTTCAAAAGAAATTTAGGAGATTGAGATGACAACAAGAATGATCAAAACGGCGGCGGCAACGCTGTTTTGTTCCGCTGCTTTGGTTGCGTCCGGTGTTCAAGCCGCTGCCACTCCTGGCGTAGGCAGTAAGACCGTGAATGCCGTTACGCAGAAGGTTTGGGACAATCCGTCTACAACCGAAAAGGAAATGGGCGTTAAGACGCTCCAGGACTACATCGTCCAGGAAAAGGAAATGTGGGACTGGCTCTTCCAGAATCACCCCATCTTCAAGTACGCCGAAGAAGGTCGCATCAAGGGTGTGTACAAGATTTCGACGCGTGGTTCTGAATTCTTGACGGAAGGTAATGCTCAGACCTACTC
Source organism: Sutterella sp. (assembly GCA_019410445.1). GTDB lineage: Bacteria > Pseudomonadota > Gammaproteobacteria > Burkholderiales > Burkholderiaceae_F > Duodenibacillus. The sequence continues at coordinate 27,581 of DXSO01000002.1, read as the reverse complement.
GAAGCTTGCCGGCGGCCGTCCGAGCGCTTCCCAGTATCGTCTGGCTGCGAAGTCCGTACTCGACTTCCCCAATCGCTTTGTGGGTCCGGAACGCTGCGGCGAATGCCACGCGATTCAGTACCAGAAGTGGAAGCGCTCTCGTCACGCTCAGACGATTCGTTTCCCGGGTGAACACCCCGAAGTTGACAACGACCTGAAGAAGAAGCTTTACGGTTCTCAGGCTTCGATCCTGCCCGACGGCATCATGCCTGAAGATATTTACGGTACGATCGGTACGCCGCGTACGAAGTACGGCTTCCTTGACAAGTGGCTCGTCCGTGGTTCCTACCACGTTCGTGATGGCTTGCTGAGCAAGGGTACGGGTACCGTCGTTGCCGGCGGCAACCAGTTCTCCCGTGGTTGGGCTCAGTGGCTGACCCCGGAAAAGGCTAAGGAAATCCAGAAGGTTATTCCTGATTTCCCGACAGAATTGAGCAAGTTTGGTCCTTCCGCTTCTCACCAGTGGGGTATGACCTCTTACGGTTCGACCTACGAACAGACTTTGCTGTTCCAGTCTGCCACGTCTTACTGCGAAGTTTGCCACTCCTTCAAGTTCGACTTTAAGAGCAAGGACGAATTCTTCAAGGCTCTTGGTAACGCCGAAGAACTGCAGAAGCACACGATTTCTCGCGGTATCGCTTGTGAAGAATGTCACGGTGCCGGCGGCCACTTGGTTGGTGCTGAATCCAACGGCTTCCAGACGAACTGCGAACGTTGCCACCAGCGCTCCAACTTCGTTGAAAGCGACTACAAGCTTCCGTCTGCAGAAGGCAAGCTCGAAAAGGGCTTCAACGTCAAGACGAAGTCTTCCTGCCCGTCTTGCGGTACGGAAGGTTCTCAGCTCATGATGTCCAAGCACTATGAGAAGGGTATGCGTTGCGTGACCTGCCATGATCCGCACGAAGTCACCAGCAACGACTGGAAGGAATACTACACGAAGCCTGCTATTCGTCAGACCTGCCAGGATTGCCATAAGACACAGGCCGATGTGGTTGAAAACACCAACACCCATAAGAAGATGGATTGCGTGGATTGCCACATGCCGTTCACGATGAGCTGCGAAAACTTCACGGCCATCCAGCGTCCTGACATGGCCGGCTTTGACGCCGTCCGTCGTTCTCACCTCTTCAAGATCATGGTTGATCCTGAAAAGAAGATGATGAACCCGGCAGAAGGTCAGTCGCGTGCTTCCAACTCTAAGGGTTGGCACGTTGCTCGTGACGAAGAAGGTCATGGTTATGTTGACCTGATGTGGTCCTGCGCTCGTACGGCTAATGCTGAAAAGGGTGTAACGGATAACAAGGGTTGCCACAGCCTGTTCCTGTCTGAACTCGAAAAGGGCTTGCAGTATGGTGACCAGAAGGTCATCTACGGTGAAGTCATGAAGTGGCAGAATCCGGTTAAGGATGGCTTCAAGGCTGCTAAGGCTGCTCTCGAACGCATCAATAAGCTTCTCGAGGTCACCAAGTTGACCGTTGAAGCTAAGACCGAAATCATGCTGCTCGTCGACAAGGCTGCCGACATCACCAAGCAGGTTGAAGAAGACGGTTCCTGGGGTGTTCACGCTCCCGATTACCTCAAGCAGCGCGTTGATACGGCTAACGCCTATCTGACGCAGGCTCAGAAGATTCTTGATAACGGCAATTTCCCGCTCATCAAGACTGACGCCAAGAAGTAATCTAAGCGACTAGTAAGCCTCGATCTCCTATTCTCGAGCGAAGGAAGCACTGGAAAGTTCTTCCTTCGCAGAGAGAACAGTAAGGAGAAAGGTTCATCGGAACACGAAATGAAAAAACAACTGCAAAAACTTGCGGTCAGTGCGCTTCTTGCTCTTCCCGTGTTGGCTTATGCCGGTGGGGATGCTCCTATGGAGCCTGCGGAGGAATATGTTTATAAAGTCCGACAGGTTTCTATTCCGGAGGCCGAGCAGCTTTTCATGGAGCCTGGCGTGCGCATCTATGATGTCAACACGCTTGAGCTTTGGGCTGATGGCTATATTCCTGGTGCGGTATTTTTCAATGTCGGCAACTGGCAGAAACTGCTTCCGAAGGACAAGAACACGCTGATGGTGTTTTATTGCGCAAATCGACTGTGTAGTTCTAGTCAGATTGCAGCTTATGAAACCATGAAGCTCGGCTACACGAATGTGTGGCAGATGCCTGATGGAATTTATGGCTGGAAACTTTCTGGACGCCCATTCGAAAGACCCTAAGCAGGTGTGCGATTAACACGCAAGCTTTTTGTGCGGAGTAAGTGTCGTTAGTGATGCACTCCGTGTGAGTGAACTGTATTTTTTGAAGAAAGAAACCACATGCAATCCCTCAAGAAAATCGTGCTGACGGCCTCTGCTTTGATGTGTGCCGGTACTGTTGCCGTTGCAGGCGAACTCGACACTCAGCAGGCCAAAGAGGCCTACAGCATGGGGGCATCTGTCGGAAACTATATCTCTGATCAGATCTACAAGCAGGGCAAGCTCGGCTTGACGGCTGATATGGCGCTTGTTGAAAAGGGCTTTCAGGATGCCATTCGCGGAAAGAGTCAAATTTCCGAAGAAGACATGCTCAAGTACCTTAATAGCCGTGCTGAAAAGTTGAATAAGCTCGAAGCAGCAGCTAACGAAAAGTTAGCCAAGGAAAACAAGGCCAAAGCCACCAAATTTTTGGCTGATAACGCCAAGAAAAAGGGTGTAACGGTCACAAAGAGCGGCCTGCAGTATGAAGTGCTCAGAAAGGGTTCCGGTGCTACTCCCAAGACTGAGGATGTGGTGACCGTCAACTATACAGGTAAGCTCATGGACGGTACGGTGTTTGAAAGCACTTATGAAGTCAAACAGCCGGCTCGTTTCGTGGTGATGAGCATTATTCCGGGATTGGAAGAAGGCCTGAAACTGATGAAGGAAGGTGCGCAGTTCCGTTTCACGATTCCTGCGAACCTTGCTTATGGTGAATTCGGGGCTGGACAGATTCCGCCGGAATCTCCGCTGGTTTTTGAACTGGAATTGATCAAGGTTGAAAAAGTCGGAGCCCACCAAGGCATGGGTAAGACCGTTATTAACGGTATGACTAATCCGCACAAGTGATTGTGACGGACTGACTTTGACATTTTCTGAGCACAAATAAGCTCTTTAACAAAGTGAAGGCATTTTCGTGAACGGCCTGGACGGTTTAATTGCGATGGCATCAATGGCTATTGCCATGATGTTTGGTGTATACGCGTATCGCAGTCCCAATCGTTCAATGCCGCTGACGACGGGATTTGCAGTTCTTGTCATTGCCTCGAGTTTTGCCGTTTATGCTGGACTTGGCAGATATGCTGACTGGCAGAACGAACAGACAGGGGTAGAGACGAACTACATGCTTGCAGCCAAAATTGCCGAGGCGCGTCGAATGGTTAAAAACATGCCAAAGAATGCGCAGGCGCAATCAGAGTTGGCTGAAGCACTTTATGAAGCTGGTCAATATGGTGAGGCCGTTGAAGTTTTCAATGAGTTCATCAAGGTTGGCGGAGAAAGTGCAGAGGCCCTCGGGAGACTTGCTCGAGCGATGTACTATCGCGATGCAAGAGTCATGACTGCGGAGACTCGTCGAGTGATTGAACGTGCTTTGTCGATCAATGCGTTGGATGTGCAGACTCGAATGCTTCTTGGTGAAGATGCGTTCATGCATAAGCGCTATGACGAGGCCGTTTCGCACTGGAAGATGCTTCTTGATGCGGGGGTAGCCCCTGCACAGCAAAGAGCGCTTAGAAATGCCATCGCCAATGCCGAGTCTAGGGCTCGGTTGCAAGACTAATCGGCGGAACCTTTTTTCCTATAGAGGGAAAAGTGGTTCTGTCTGTGGAGAATATTGTGAGCGAAAAGATTGACAGGAGAAAATTCCTCGCAGGTGCCGGAGCCGGCTCGCTGCTCCTGTCGCCTCTTGGAGGGGCGGCAGCTGCTGGCAAGTCCGACGGTGGCAACCGGCCGCAATATGTGATGGTTTTCGACCAGAACAAGTGCGTCGGCTGCAGAGACTGCAGAATTGCCTGCAACGAGACCAACAAGTTGCCGAAGGGCCGCTCGCGTCTGTTACTGGAACTGCAGGGCAGTGAGCTCGCGACTGATCGCGGTTACGAGCCCAACCGCCGTTATATCCGTGTTTCTTGCCAACAGTGCAAGAATGCACCTTGCGTGAGAGTGTGCCCGACCGGCGCAGCACATCGCGATCCCAAGACGGGTATCGTGACTATGGATACGTCCAAGTGCGTCGGATGCAAGTACTGCATCGTGGCATGTCCGTACAACGTACGCTTCATCAATGAAGAGACTAAAGCCGCTGATAATTGCGACTTCTGCTTGCATACCCGCCTCGAAAAGAACGAGCAGCCGGCATGCGTGGAAAGCTGCAAGTATGATGCACTGATTTTTGGTGACATCAGCGACCCGAAGTCGTATGTGAGCAAGTTGCTCGCAGTGAAGGATTCCGTTCGTATTCGTCCGGAACTCGGCACTGAGCCGCAGCTTCGCTACATTCCCATTGTGAAGAAAGGAGTGTAAAGATGGATATCACCATGAACTTTACACTTGGTCTGACTCAAGGCATTAGCTGGCCGTGGCCGATTGCCGTGTACTTGTTCCTGGCAGGTATTTCGGGTGGTGCGGTTGCTGTTGCCATTATGCTCAACCTGTACAAGAAGCAGACCGCACAAAACACGCCGATTTTGAAGGCTGCGTCGCTTATTGGCGCCGTGACTATTCTGCTCGGTATGGTTTGTCTGGTTCTCGACCTGACTAATCCTCTGTGGTTCTGGCGAATCCTGGTGTTCTACAACCCCACCTCCGTGATGAGCTTGGGCGTTATGGCCCTCTTGTTCTACATCCCGTTGGTGTGCATCCTCACCTTGGTTGCACTGCGTGACAACTTCAAGTTGGGGTTCTTGGATGGCATCATCGGTTGGTTCGACAACCACCGTTGCGGACTTCAGGTTATTACGCTTGTTTTTGCACTGACGATTTGCGCCTACACGGGCTTTCTGATTAGTGCATTGATCCGCTTCCCGCTGATCAACCAGGCAGTGCTTCCGGCTCTCTTCGTTGCTTCCGGTCTTTCTGCCGGTACTGCGGCTGCGAAGATGGTTGCTGCAAGCATGTTTGGTGAAGATCAGCACAGTGCCGATCAGAAGGTGTTGCACGGTGCCGAGTGGCCGATTATGGCTGCAGAAGCTCTCTGCATCTTCATGATCGCAGTGGCATTGTTTACCGGCAACGCAGCTGCTCAGCATGCGGCTCAGGCATTCTGCTCTGGCACGTGGGCTACGCTGTTCTGGGTTGGTGTTGTGGGCATCGGCTTTGTTGTTCCGGTCTTGCTCAGCAAGGCAAAGGGATCGGGTGTTTTCTACCTGACGGGTCTTTGCAGTGTTGTTGGCATGATGTGCCTGCGACTTTTCATCCTCTATGCAGGTCAGACCTACGGTCTTTAATTAGAGGGACAGATAAGACTTGATGTCTTTATGACTGCGGCGGATTTACTCCGCCGCAGCGTGGGGTTTCAAGTCTCTATCTGAAACTCCAGGAAGGGGTTTTGACGTGTGCCGCCAACTAAAATGGCGGCCTCGTCGTACCTGGAGAATGCCAAAACTAGCAGTTTTGGAAAAAATTAGTGCTCAGGCTTTCCTAAAACAGCTTTAATGCCGCGGTGCAATAAGAGATTAAAGGAGTCCGCGGTTGTTGAATTCAATGGCTTAGCCAAGAGAGGCATTGCTGTAGGGGGGAAAGGGGCATTGAGAAGTGGGCAGGCGAGTTTATGATTGCAGATCGAGTGCCTGAAACATTTAGCTACGGAGAAAAAGGACGAATGTCGTTAGCTCGTAAATTTTTGGCCTCCGCCGCCTGCTGTGTAATGCTTGTTGGTTGTTCAGAAGAGGCTGAGGAAGTCGTCAAGCCAGTTGCTTTTGAAGCACATGATCGTTGCATATTGTGCGGAATGGTGATTGCACATTATCCTGGACCTAAGGCGGAGGTCTTCATCAAAGGAGCTGATGGCGAGGCTGTGAAGTTTTGCTCCGGACGAGATGCCTTCACTTTTGCGTTGCAACCAGAAAATGCTCGCCGACTCTTGGGGTTTTTCATTCATGATATGGAACGACTGATTGGGATTACCCATCAGACTCTGCCTTGATGGATGCAACAAAGGCGGTCTATGTGTATGGACATGACGTCGAGGGAGTGATGGGGAATGAGCCTGCGGCTTTCAGTACCCAGGAAAAGGCTCAGGAATTTATCCAGAAGCATGGAGGCAAGCTCTATGCATACAAAGACGTGACATTGGAACTTTTGGATAAGTAACCGTATCTGTCTCTTATACACATCTGACGCTGCC
>DXSO01000002.1:0-21176 GCA_019410445.1 Sutterella sp. | reverse complement strand
GATAAGTAACCGTATTTCCGTGATGACTCTCAAGCATCTGATCCCTTTATTCGTTGTTTTTTCCTTGTCAATCGGTGCAGCCAATGCTGCTGTTTGGCGAGTTACCCCTGATGATGATGTCGAAGATGTCGTGGAAAATGCTGAAGAAGGCGACACGATCATTTTTGCAAAGGGTGAATACAGACTTAATTTGCTGCTAACTGAGCCGTTGACGATCAAGGGAGAAGATGGCGCAGTGATCGATGCCGGTGGCAAAGGAACTGGAATTACGATTCGTCGATCAAGAACAAAGATTCATAACTTAACCATCCAAAATTACGGCGGTAACTTGTACAAACGTGACAGTGGTGTCCGAGTGATGGATGGTTGCGAAGGTGTGAGCCTTACGAATTTAAAGCTTGCGGGGCCTGGTTTTGGTATCCGGGCGGATCGTCTTGAAAATTTAGAAATTCGTGATTGTGAAATCACGGGAAATCCCAGACGACATATTTTGGATCGGGGAGATGGAGTTTTTCTCAATTACGTTAAACGATCCAAACTTATCAATAACACTGTTAAGAACGTACGTGACGGTTTTTATTTTGAAAATACCGATGCAACGGAATCCCGAGGCAATTACTTCAGTAATACGCAGTATGGTATCCATTGGATGTACACCCGAGATGATATTGGGTATGACAATATCGCAGTGAATTCGGTCGGAGGGTTCGCGTTGATGAGTAGTCAGCGCATCATGTGTCGGGATAATACTGCGCGGGATAACGTCGAGTTTGGCATTCTTCTGAATGTGTGTGAAGCCTGTACGTTGAAGAACAATTTGGTTGAAGGCGTACACAATCCCAAAGGAAAGGCAGCCCTAGATACCGAGGGAAAGGGGCTTTTTATCTATGGCCCAGGTGCTAGCAGAGTAATTGGGAATGCTTTTACAGGGGCGGATATCGGTATTGGTGTGGCTCTGGGTGGCGAAAAAACGATTATTGCGGGCAATGTTTTTGCAAAGAACACGATTCAGGTGCGTTACGTCGGAAAAACAGCGCTTGAATGGAGTGAAAACGGACGCGGAAATTACTGGAGTACATTCATGAGTTGGGATGCTGATGGCAACGGCATTGCTGATACGCCTTACCAACCCAATGACAGTCTAGATCGAATTTTTTGGATTTATCCGGAAGCTCGATTCTTGATGGAGAGTCCGGTGACTTCGTTGTTGAGATGGTTTGCAGCTCGTTTGGAAATTGATCGAGGAAAGGGAGTTACGGATAGTTATCCGTTGATGGCAGCTCCTGTTGTTGAGGGAGCGAAGCAATGAGCGATATTCGGAACGCAACGATTTGTGTAGAAAATCTTGGTTTTTGGCGTGGTCGAAGGAAGGTTCTCGATGACGTGAGTTGCACGATGAGTGCAGGAACGTTAACGGCCTTGATCGGACACAACGGTGCGGGAAAGTCTACGTTGATCAAAAGTATTTTGGGGCTGATCCGACCGGATGAAGGCAATGTGACGGTTTTGGGGGATGTTCCTGGTAGCAATCCGTTGAGTATTGGTTATTTGCCTGAAAACATCAGTTTTTATGAGCAGATGACTATGCAAGCTCATCTGGAGTACTTTGCTGCACTCAAGGGTGTTGCATCGACACGTGTGGACGAACTGCTAGAAGCTTTGGGGTTGGAGCATGTGCGTCGAAATCGCATGAATCAATGTTCCAAGGGACAACGGCAGCGACTCGGACTTGCTCAGGCTCTTTTGGCTGAGCCAAAGATCATGATTCTTGATGAGCCCACAGTAGGCTTGGATCCGCAAGCATCTTCCTGGATGTATGCGCAGTTGGCTCAGTTACGTCTTCAGGGATGCACTGTTATTGTTTGTACGCATGAGCTAAGTTTGATTGAGCCTTTTGCTGATTTTGTATTGATGCTTGCTGGAGGAAAGTTACGAGCAAGCGGTTCCCTTACAGAACTTAGACGCAAGACAAATCTTCCTGCTGTGATTAGCGGAATTGATGTGCGGTCGCTCAAAGAAACGTTTGCCGCTAAGTATCTCGATGGAGATGTTCTGAAGGTGCCTGACAATGATGTGCCCAAGGTTGTACGTGTGTTGACCGAAGAGATGAAAAATTTTGACTTTGATATTCGCCGAGCGGGCCTTTCCGACATTTTCAAGGCCTACTGCGAGCCTGTTACACAGTCCGTGGGGGCTTGAGCATGAGAAGTGTGTGGCTTGTTGCAAGAAAAGAATTGGCGGATTGTCTTCAAAGTCGTTGGCTGTTGTCTGGCGGGTTGCTTTTTGCAATTTTGTCATTGGCCGTTTTTTACGGAACTGCAGCCATTGGCGGAAGTTTTGCCTATCCACCCCTTTCTGTGGTGATGAATTCTTTGGTAAGTCTGACCGTTTTTCTGTTGCCGCTTTTGGCTATTTTGCTGTCTTATGATGCTTTTGTTGGTGAACTAGAAGGCGGCATGCTGATTTTGATGCTGACTTATCCGGTGACAAGAACAGCCTTTTTGCTGGGGAAGGCAGTGGGACAGGGAGCGGCCATTGCCATCGTATTGGTAGTTGGGTTTGCTGTGATGCCGTTGGCGGCTTGTTTTGCAAGCATTCCGTATTCAATCAGTGAGCTGATCAAAGCTATGGTTGTCACAGCTCTTTCAGCTTGGCTTCTCGGATTGGTATTTATGTTTGCAGCTTACTGCATCAGTTTATCTGTCCGAACAAAAGCCCAAGCGCTTGCCATTTTGGTTCTGCTGTGGTTGGCGGTAGTGCTTCTTTATGATTTAGGACTTTTAGTGGCTGCGGTTTCGTCCACAGGTGGCCTACCTCGAGCTGTGCTCAATACTCTGATGCTTGTTAATCCGGCTAGTGCGTTTCGTTTACTTAATCAGTCTCTTTTTGGTTCAGTTCAGACGACGGTGCCGATTTATGCTTTGGGGGGAGTTCTGTGTTGCTGGGCTATCGTTTTGTTTGCGTTAGCACGGGCGATTTTCGGAGTTAAACGTTTCTGACTCTTCAGCATTTTTGAAGATTTGCTGATTAGAGTTTGACAGACTGAAATAGCATCTCCTTTCAAAAGATGCATTGATGTGAAAGGTGCTTGAAGCGTGATTGCGGAGTTCGGCCATTATTTGCTGTGTTTGGCTACGGTGAGTTCGTTGCTAGGTGCTGTGGCAATTTTTCTTGGAATTCTCAAAGAGAACCAAACGAGCACAGGACTTTGGCGAGTATGTACGCCTGCTGTTGCAGTGTGTCTGATGTTTGCCACCGGTATTTTGTTGCGAGCTTTTCTCTGTGATGATTTCTCGTTGACCTATGTGGCGGATCATTCCAACACAAAACTTGACGTGATGTACAAGGCAGCGGCATTGTGGGGCAGTCACGAGGGGTCGATGTTGTTGTGGCTGCTTTTCATGTCGATTGTCGCTTGCATTGAAATGTTTGCGCAGAAGAACAACGAATCGCTCAATTCGCGTGTTCAATGCGTCATGCTTGCGGTCATAGGGGTATTCAGTGCTTTTGTGCTGACCGTATCCAATCCGTTTTTGCGGAATTTGCCGGCGGTGCCTTCGGAAGGACGCGATCTGAATCCCATTTTGCAAGATATCGGCATGATCTTGCACCCGCCGGTGATTTTTGCTGCCTATGCAGGTCTAGCGGTTGTGTTTGCAGTGATTGTGGCCGCCTTATGGATGAAACGCTTTTCTCCAGATGTTGTATCTGCGCTGAAGCGTATCTGCATCGTGACATGGATTTTCCTGACGGCGGGTAATGCTCTAGGTTCGTGGTGGGCTTACACTGAACTTGGCTGGGGTGGTTGGTGGTTCTGGGACCCGGTTGAAAATGCTTCCTTCATACCTTGGCTTACCGTTGGAGCGTTATTGCATGCTTTGATTTTGTTTGAAAAGCGTGCGCGCATGATCAGAGCTGTTGTATTGCTGGGTATCGTGTCGTTTGCTTTGTGTTTATTGGGGACTTTTATCGTACGAAGCGGTCTGATGCAATCCGTTCACGCATTTGCCGCAGATCCAGAACGCGGCACTGTACTTTTGCTGGCGTGTATTCTCGTGCTGATTCCCGGGTTGATTCTTTATACCTTGCGCATTGATGCTTTGCTGCAGGCTGATGGTCGCGAAATTGCAGAACCCAATAGTCAGGACATGACTTTGACTTTGGCTGTTTGTGTACTGTGTGTGGCTGCTGTTGCTGTTCTTGTCGGCACGCTGTATCCGGTTTTTTATGACATGGCTGGATTAGGAACGCTTACTGTAGGTGCTCCATATTTCAATAGCTTCTTTGCTCCCATGACTTTGTTTGCATCGGTAGCAGCAGGATTTGCCCAGATCCTTTCAGTTCAAAAATGGAAGTTAACTGTCTCGATTTGTGCGATCGTTGCAGTGGCTTGCGGAAGCGTTGCTTTGGTGACAGAACCCAAGGAAATGGGAATGACATTTGCAGCATTTGCTTGTGCAGGTTGGTTATTGGCAGCGAGTCTGACCCCATTTGTCATGGGAACTCATGTGCGGCCTAGTATGGGAGCGGTGCTTGCTCATGCAGCCATTGCATTTGCAATTATTGGAGCAACAGGAATTGCGCAGTATGAGCAGGAGGCTTTGGTGCGCATGGGACCAGGTGCAGGGAAGCCTGTTGGTGAAGTTATTTTTGTATACCGAGATACATACAAGGTCAACACGCACGCTTATTTCGGTGACGCGGGACATATTGAAGTACTGCGAGCTGACGATGAAAGTCATCTCACCGATTTGTTCCCGATGCGTCAGACTTTTGTCTCAAATGGCATGCAAATGACAGCTGCAGGGATTGATCACGGCTTTTTCAGAGATTTATACGTGTCAATGGGGAACAAGCTTTCAGACACGGAATGGTTGGTTCGTTTATCAGTCAAACCACTTGCTAGTTGGTTGTGGGGATCAGCTGCACTGATGATGTTTGCAGGCTTGGTTTTGGTCATACGTCGACGGAAGGAGCTTCAAAAGGATGTCAGTGCTTAAGCAAATAGCATCTTCTTTGATCTGTCTGATATTGCTGATGTGGGGGGTCGGACAGGTAGTTCAACTCGACTCAGTGATTGTAGGGGTGGCTTATGCTCAGAAGACCGAAAATACCTCCGAGCACGCACAGGGTTTGACGGGACGTCAACTTTATGACGAAGCAATAGCGGTTTCCAAGTTGCTCCGAGATCCGAGTTCTGCAAACAATACGTTATATGAGTCGGAGACTGCCCTTTCCGGGGAATTAAAGGCATTGATTTATCAAAAGCTTCGAGAGGGGGCAACCCGAGGTGAGATTTTGGACTTTATGGCCGAACGTTATGGAGAAGCCGTTCGCTATCAACCAGACTTCAATGCCTCGACTTTTTTGCTTTGGGCATCACCTTGGATTGCAGTTGTTCTAGGAGCATTGTTTTTCTGGCGTACTCTGCGGCGTAGAGAAAGGCCAAGGAAGATTTCATAAGTTTTTTAATTTATTTTTGTATCAGGAGTATCAATTGAAACGTCTTTTGCTTTCTCTAGCTCTGGCAACGAGCTTGTCTGTGTCTGCTGTTGCAGCTGACACTTCGGTGACGGATCACATTCCTGCTTTCCAGACAAAAATTGTCGAAAATGGAGAACCGCTTGACGCTAAGCCCGGACAGTTGCGAGATTTTCTGGAAATGCGTCACACGAGAGGTTTTTCTAAGGCGGTTTTGCCTGATTTAAACGGCAAACAGGTTGCGTTGGATTCTTTTAAAGGGAAGTTAGTATTGGTGGATATTTGGGCGACTTGGTGTGAACCCTGTATCCGTACTATGCCTGCCGTACATGCATTGCAGAAGCACTTCAACAATGATCCCAAGAGCAAGGTTTACGTGTTGTCTGTTTCAGTTGATGCGAAGGCTAAGAATGTTCAGAAGTTTTTAAAGAAGCATGGCTTGGAAGGCGATTTCAATACATTGATTGACACCAAGCAAGTGATCGGAGACGATGTGCCGTTGGATGTTGTCCCCAGTTTTTTCATGCTTGACGGACAAGGCAACTTGGTTGGTTTTGTGCGAGGATTTGTGGATTGGACTGGTCCAGAAGTGATTGAGTATCTCAATAGACTCGCGGATAAATACGCCAACAGAGATTATTAATCTGTCTGACAAAAGCTACGGATACCTCATCCCAGAGGAAGTTTGCCTCTGGGATGATTTTTTGAGGAAAGTATTAGTTGGTAAGTAGTGTAAAAAAAGGGCGAATCACTGATTCGCCCGTAAAGCATAAGCAAGTCTAGAAATTAAAGAAATCTTTCACGCTTTGCCAAATGCTCTTTTCCTCTTTTTTCTCGGTCAGAACTGACTTGCCTTGCGCACGCTGAAGTGCAGCGATGGATTTTTGCCAGTCGAATGACCAAACTGGAGAGGTACCGTTACCTGAGATCGTTGATGCCAAATGGATGGATGGTATTCCCTGCTGCGGAGCGAAGTTAATGCTTGATGTGCCACTGAGTGTGCCGTTTGATAGGTCAATAGCAATCTCGGATTTTGTACGAACATACACAGAACGAGCCACAACATCCGTAAGCGACAATGTATTGTTGTTGAGCGTGATTGAAAGTGTTGCTTCATCGAGATCTGTACGGGCACCTTGACGAGTAATCAGCGCAGTGTCGGTATTGGAGACTAAGTGACTGCGTACGGCGGAAGCATCCAACCCAATATAAGCGGGACGTAATATGCGCAGTTGAGCCGTACCGCTGAGGTTTTCAGGTGCAAAACCTTTGCCTGCAAGGGTGAGATCTCCATTGCTAATGCCTTCGACGGGAGATGCACCTGCCATGGGCGAAATGAACTTATCAAGCGATACGCCATCCACACGACCGTTAAAGAGCCAAGATGTGTCTTCCGAGAGTTCAAAAGTACCAAATAAACGCCCTTCGGCAGTGTTGACGACAAGTGAATCAATAACGGCTTTGCCCTCTTTGATGGAGAGGGTGCCGTGTAATTGTGTCGCGCTTACGCCAGCAGCGGTAATGTGACTGATGCGTAATGCACCAGAAAAATCAAAACGATGCATCCAAGCCAGTATTTCGGCTCCGGGCAAAGTGTCACGATTTATTTCGCCGATCATTAGCTCGCCTTCAAATGTAGGGCGAGCAGTCGCGTTGTTTACAGTACCGTTGAAGGAGATAGGCGCACCGGCAAAATCACCTGATAATCCAACCTGAGCTTCGTTACGGTTGAAATCAGCTTTGATGAAACCGGTAACAGAAGCATTAAAGTCTGTTGGAAGATTTTCGTCTCCAGTGATGCTGACACGTGCCGCTAAATTGTCGAGATCGGCTGTTTTTGCAGATAGATCAGCGCGAACGGAACTGGCGATTTCAAACGTGTTGACTCGACTGCCACGCTCTTCCGTTCGGGAGAATCGCATTTCAGGACTTTCCAGAATTCCAGGACGCACTCGGAAGTCAACGGCTCCGAGATGAATGTCTCCGGTTGTGTCATTTGGTTGAGACAAAGCAGCCGTGAGATTGCTACCCGACAGCTCATTGCCTTTGAAACGGATACGATCCGCTTTTGCCACCGTTGTCCAAAGAATGCCTTTATTACTGATTTCGCCAGCAAAACTGATGTCTTCAAACATCACATAGCGATCAGTCACGGAAAGAGTCAAAGTGCCTTTGGCTGACAGATCTCCAGAAAGAGTTGCCGGATCAAAGCTAACGAATGTTTCACTAGCTTCTGTGAGGTACTCCTGAGCAAATGCTTCTCGGATGAAATGAAGATTCCAAACGCTTTGTTGCTCCTCCTCAGCAGGGGTCGAAGTCGAAGATTGAGGAATTTCCGGCGTATTTGGAAGATCAATATAGTCAGCAGAAGGAGGTTCTGTTGTTTCAATGTCAGGTGTCTTCTCAATGGTCACACCTTCTGCTGGATGATCGACATTTGACGATTCCGGAGTTGTCTCAAAAGCTGCTTCTGGGACTTCTGATGAGGCAGGCAGTGGGACTTCAGATGGCACCGTGCTAGAGGCTGAATTGGAAGCAGAAGTAGCTTGGTCGCTTGCGTTTTCAGTAATAGTTTCAGGAGTGATTTCTTTTTGAGGTGAGTTCTCAGTCGCTTCAAAATGAGCCGAGAGCTCAAAGGGGGTGGTCATTTCGGGAGAAAGACGCCCCATGGAAAGTGAGAGTGCAGAAATTTTCCAAGAACGTATCGTTTCTTGTGTTCCGGTCTTCAAATTGATTTGAGCCTGGTTGAGATGGAATTGCGAGACACGAAGATTTTCCGGGAAACGGACAGAACCGAAGGCTTCATCAAAAAGAGAATCTCCATTTGCATGCGGAACATTCAGTGTAAGTCGTGCGCCAGAGATAGTAATGGAATTGACATTGACTGCTCCGAGCAGAGCAGACCAAAGAGCAACGTCGGCTTGTGCACCGTCAATTGAACCGATTTCTTCACCGGAGGAAAGATCAGTGAAGTGAAGTGCCGGAATGCGAACCTTCAATGATGTGAGATGTTTTAATTCAACACTTCCCTCATACTCTACCGAAGCGTTTAGAGCTTCTTTGGCATATGCCTCGATTGTCGACTTGACGGTCTTTTCGTCTAGGACATAAAAAAGCGTGCCGACGACTGCAACCGCCAACACAAAGAAAAAAACAACAAACGCCAGGATAAGGCGCACGATGCGAGGTATGGTAGTTAGGTACATGACTAGCGAACTCAACAGACTAGCAGTTTGCCACATTTGTCCATTGTCGGCTCGCTCTTTCTCTGCTTTCTTTAAAAGAACTGTTGTTTTTCAGGCGCAGAGTTCAGGGGTGACGAGCATTGAATCGGAAATCTTTGTTGTGTGCAAAGATCAATCAGCAACTAACCATCTTGTCGTAACCTAATGGCTAAGTGAATAAAAGTGAGTCAGTGCAACGTGTCTCGGATTTTCTTTTTGATGTTTTCTTTGAGATTCGGAGCTAAACGTTCAAGGGCATCCAAAGTCATGAACACAGAAGTTTTACCACGCAGTGACAGTTCTCGGAAGCGGCGAAGAAGCTCGCTTTCTTCTTGTACAGGACGATAACGATCGCCAGTGATGATAAACATCACGTCAAAGCCAATCGCATAGAGACGTTGCATGCTGAAGATGCCTGGATCGGCTTCTCCGGTTTCATATTGCACATAAACGTCTAACTGAACACCGAGTAGCTGTGCAATCTGCAGTTCTGTGTAATTGAGTCTGTTGCGTTCTTGAGCGAGGCGCTCTCCGATGGCTCGGCGCTGTTTGGTTGTAGTGAGGGCCATTATTGTTGAAAAGCGAAGATCCCTAGGAGTGAAATCGGCGACAGAAGATAAATCCTAGAGAAGTATAACGGCAGTCTTTCAAGCTGATTCAGTGATTTTGTTTCCGATTGCATGAAAAAAGCCCGGCAAAGAGATCTTTGTCGGGCTTTTTCGCATGAACGGAATATGTATTCCGTTCATGGAACAAAAGCAGGATTAGTCTTTCTTTTGTTCGTTGCGCAGACGAATGTGCAATTCACGCAGTTGCTTTTCATCCACAGGGCTCGGAGCGCCAGTAAGCAGACACTGAGCACGCTGAGTCTTCGGGAAGGCGATCACATCACGAATGGAGGGAGCACCAGTCATCATCGTCACAATGCGATCCAGACCGAAGGCAATGCCACCGTGCGGAGGAGCTCCGAATTGAAGAGCATCAAGCAAGAATCCGAACTTGAGTTTAGCCTCTTCGGGGCCGATCTTCAGAGCACTGAAGACCTTGCTTTGGACATCAGCGCGATGGATACGAACGGAACCACCACCGATTTCCCAACCATTCAAGACCATGTCGTAGGCCTTGGCGTAGCAGTGCTCGGGATCGCTTTCAAGCATATCCACGCATTCATCCTTCGGACATGTGAACGGATGGTGACAAGCAACCCAGCGATCATCTTCTTCGGAGTACTCGAACATCGGGAAGTCGACAACCCAGAGCGGACGCCAACCAGCTTCGAAGAGACCGTGCTTCTTGCCAAATTCGCTGTGACCAATCTTCAGACGCAAAGCGCCGAGGCTGTCGTAGACAATCTTGGCTTTGTCGGCACCAAAGAAGATCACATCGCCGGACTGTGCACCCGTAACTTCTACCAATTTGGCGACGACTTCGTCGGAGAGGTTCTTTACCACGGGCCCCTGCATGCCTTCTCGGCCGGCAGAAACATCGTTGATCTTGATATAGGCAAGACCCTTGGCTCCGTAGATCTTGACAAATTCCGTGTAGCCGTCAATTTCGGAACGCGGCATAGCAGCAGCCCCAGGAACGCGCAAGGCAACAACCTTGCCGTTATGCAGGGACTTAACAGCCGTAAAGACCTTGAAGCCACTGTCGGCAACGATATCCGTCACTTCGACAAGCTTGAGCTTAACGCGAAGATCGGGTTTGTCAGAACCGTAATCGGCCATGGCCTGTTTATAAGGCATTACGAGGAAACGTTCGCCGTCGGCAGCTAGATCCACATCGAGAACTTGCTTGAAAACGCGACGAATCAGGCTTTCCATGATCTCGCGGATTTCTTCTTCCTTCAGGAAAGAGGTTTCAATATCGACCTGAGTGAATTCGGGCTGGCGGTCAGCGCGAAGATCTTCGTCTCGGAAGCACTTTACGATCTGATAGTAACGGTCAAAACCGGCAACCATCAAAAGCTGTTTGAAGAGCTGCGGAGACTGCGGCAGGGCAAAGAAATGGCCGTCCATTGTACGAGAAGGCACAAGATAGTCGCGGGCGCCTTCAGGGGTGGACTTCGTCAAGAACGGCGTTTCGATGTCGATAAAGCCATGTTCGTCAAGGAAGTGACGGAACGCTTGAGTGACTTTAAAGCGCAACTTCAGATTGCGCTGCATTTGCTGGCGGCGCAGATCGAGTACACGATAAGTCAGACGAGCGGATTCGCTTACTGTATCGTCATCCAACTGGAAGGGAGGGGGCAGAGACGGGTTCAGAATTTCAAGTTTCTGGCAAAGAACTTCAACACCGCCAGAAATCAGATGCTCGTTTTTGGTGCCCTCAGGACGGGCGCGCACGGTGCCGACCACAGCAAGACAGAATTCATTGCGAACCTTGTCTGCAGTGGCGAATACATCGGGGCGATCCGGATCGCAAACCACCTGCACAAGACCTTCACGGTCGCGCAAATCAATAAAAATCACGCCGCCGTGATCGCGACGACGATGAGCCCACCCATATAGGGTGACAGTCTGGCCGATCAGTTTTTCGTCGACCAAGCCACAATATGTGGTACGCATAATTGCTCCGGTTTCCTATTTTCTCTGTTTTGGTCCGAATTGGACCTTGCCGCACACACTGGTCACGGCTCAGCTTTTACACAACGAGGCAATATTTTAATGCTTGATGCTCGTCTTTGCGCGCATCAAGCACGTTGCTTAAATGTTCAGAATCCAGAAAGAGGGATAAGGCAAAGCCTTGAAACAAAATCAGTCTATGCCTAAAAGATGAACCGTCTACAATTCGGGAAATCTTTAAAAAGACCGAATGCGTTTAAAAAGAGATTTCATATGCAGCTAGATCGTTCTATTTTTAAAGCTTATGACATTCGAGGAATTGTCGGTAAGACGCTGACCGAAGAAGTGGTACGTGCTGTTGGCGAGGTGCTTGGTACTTGGGCGTTTCGCAAGGGTATTCGAACGATGTGTGTCGGTCGCGATGGGCGACTGTCCGGACCGTCGTTGTCTGCTGCGCTCATGCAAGGGATCACATCGGCTGGTGTAAATGTCAAAGATATTGGCATGCAGCCGACGCCGGTGCTTTATTTTGCAACGCATCATTTTGGATGCGGATCAGGGGTGGCTGTAACAGGTTCACACAACCCGTCGGAGTACAACGGTCTAAAAATGATGTTGGGCGGATTGACTCTGTTTGGTCATGAAATCGCTGCGATTGCTGATGCGATTGAAGCGGGAGATGTTCTCAAAGCAGAGACCGCGGGCAAGATCGAACAGGTGGATATAACGCCGGACTATCTCGACAAGATTTGCGGGCATGTGAAGCTAGCGCGTTCCATGAAAGTTGCCGTTGATTGCGGCAATGGTGTGGCAGGTCCGTTGGCAGCGCGTCTTTTCAATGAGCTTGGAGTTGAGGTCGAGCCGCTGTACTTCGAGGTCGATGGCAATTTCCCCCACCATCATCCAGACCCAAGCAAGCCTGCCAATCTCAGCGATTTGATCGAAACAGTCAAGAGTGGAGAAGCGGAACTTGGTTTGGCTTTTGACGGTGATGCAGATCGTTTGGGTGTTGTCACACGCACAGGAAGCATCATCTATCCAGATCGCCAAATGATGCTTTTTGCAGAAGATATCCTTAAGCATCATCCAGGAGCTCAGATTATTTACGACGTCAAATGCACTCGAGCTTTGGTTCCTTGGATTCGAGAACGAGGAGGTGTACCAACGATCAGCGCAACAGGACATTCACTCGTGAAAGCCCGTTTGCGTGAGACGGGGGCTCCGTTTGCCGGCGAGATGAGCGGGCATTTGTTCTTCAATGACGGACGTTGGCCGGGTTTTGATGACGGTTTATATGCAGCGGCTCGTTTACTGGAAATTTTAAGTCGCAGTGAAAATCCGTCCGCTGTCTTGGATGCGCTTCCAACAGCTGTGAATACGCCTGAGCTGCACATTGAATTTGAGAAAGAAGGTCAAAATAAGGCCTTTATTGAAAAACTACGTCAGGCAGCTAAATTTGATGATGCTGAAGACATTATTCTGATTGACGGATTGCGAGTTGAGTTCAAGGACGGTTTTGCTTTGGCTCGTTCATCCAACACTACTCCTGTGGCGGTTATTCGAGTTGAAGGGGACACTCCACAGGCTTTGCAACGAATTAAAGAGCGTTTTGCTCAGTTCATCTTGTCGGTGGATTCTTCGGTAAAACTTCCGTTTTAAGAATCAAAACTTTCCGCAATAGGTGTGATTCAAAGGAAGACGGCGCAAAGACCATAGAGTCAATGCGCCGTTTTGTTGTTGCATATTTTCAGAGTGGTTGTCCGAGTGCCATAACGAGGCCATTGGCTCCTTCAAAAGTTTTGCCTGGGGCAAATGCTGTTACTTGACGAGTAATACGCATTGAAGGCCATGCGCCAAACTGCGCACCTAGCCCTTTGAGAATGGCAAGTCCTGTTGGTGTGACGGTTTCACCGTTACCGTCATATGGACGTACGGCTACGCCTTCGAGTTGTGCCAATGTGGCTGGTGCTGGATTGGGAACCATGCCGTGAGCACAACGAACAGTACCGTCAGCAAGCGGTAAGGCTGAGGAAACGAAGGAAATGGGATTGATGGAGGCAAAAATCTCAGCGATGAGCCCTACAGCAAGAATATTTGTCATGCGCCCTACTTCGTGAAAGTGAACGGATTCAAGGCTTGCATTGTGGACTCGCGCTTCTGCTTTGGCCAACAGAAGCCAAATGTTGGCAGCAATTTCTAAGGCAGCTGGTGACAAAGTGCAGGCTTTTTCGTAGTACTGCAAGATGGCCGCAGGAGTTCGATGTACATGACCCTCTGCCGGGGATTTGAAGACGGCGGTCACGCCAGTGATGCCACAAATCGAGGTGGGTTTAATTTCAAGTGTGGCTTCGGCATTGGGAAAACGAAGTTGTAAAAATTCGTCTGCACTGCAGAATAATCCCATGCCGCTTACAGAAAACAGTCCGGCAAGCACACTTGAAGCGTTGAGACCTGCGTGTACTCGAACAGTTAATACGGGACGACTCAATGCGTTTTGTGGTGTAGACATTTTTCTAGGCTTCTCAAGGGTAGAGAGTGTTGAGAATGCGGGCTGCTGCGCACGCTGCCCCATAACCGTTGTCGATGTTCATGACGGCAACTCCGGGTGCGCAGGACGATAACATACTGCTGAGTGCAGCCTGCCCGCCTTGAGCAACGCCGTAGCCAACGGAGGTAGGCACTGCAATCAGGGGTCTGTTTGTCAGGCCACCTAAAACACTGGCCAATGCAGCATCAAGACCGGCAGCTACCACAACGACGTCGGCCTGATTGATGTCATCAATGACGCTTTGGATGCGCCACAAACCTGCTACGCCGCAATCTTCAAAACGCTCGCATGTCCATCCAAGATAGGTGAGTGTACGCGAAACTTCACGAGCCACTCGACTGTCTGCGGTGCCGGCAGAAACAATTGCAACTTTTCCGCAGGCGTGAGGAGACAGTTGGGCATTCCAAGCAGTGCGGCTCAATGCATCGAAATCGTATGCACGAGTGATGTCTTCTTCGAAGGAAAAGAAGATCTCTTCGCTGAGACGAGTGAAAAGAATCGGCGTGTTTTTGTCCTGTGCGAAGCGTTGCAAAAGTGTGTGCAGGGCACGGCGTGGTTTGCCTTCACAGAAAACGGCTTCGGGCAGGCCAATGCGTTGAGGTCGGGCAGTGTCGAAACGGATGCAGGGAGTGCTTTTTTCGATCATGACAGTCAAACGGTTGGTTTCAATTGAACGAAACAATAGCCCGTGCGGATTCTTGTGGAGATCCATGCACGGGCTTAAACGACGTTCAGGCAAAAGCCTGAGAAATAGTGTTATTCAACACGAGGCACAGTGAGACTGCCTTCCGGCATCAGAATGATCGAAGGCTTATCGCCAATATATTGTTTGGCGATGTCAAGAGCTTCTTCGACCGTATCAACAGCTCCCGTAAAGAGCATGTCCTTGGCGAGTTGGCGATCCAGACGCGTGACCAAAATATAGCGGGCATGAGAAATCGGACGAGTGATCGCAAAAGCCTTGTTTGCGCCGATGCGGAAATTGGCTTCGAGTTCTGCCTTGATCGCTTCAGGAGTTTTCAGACGACGGAAGGTTTCTTCAAGAACCTTAGAACCTGCACCTTCTTCGCAATCGGCAAGCAGAATTACGACGCCACCTTCACGAACCGCGCACATGGCATTGTCCATCGTCTTTTGCATTTGATAGACATTGATGTCCTTCGGGAAACCGCCGCAGGAGGCAATGACCAGATCAGCCAGTTTCGGAATAACGCAACCGTAGACTTCATCAACGAACTTGCAAGCTTCCTTGTGAGCAGCAATGTAGTCACCGGCAAACATGCGCAGGAATTCATGCTTGGCATTGAGAATGGCGTTGAAAAGGAAAAGCGAACGACCTTTAGCAAAGAGCGCTACACCCTCCATTTGGTCTTCGTAACAGGGATTGCCGGTGGTGCGACCGAGACCAGCGTTCTTATCGAGCATGAAGCTATGGTTGACTCGAACTGTTTCCATGGCAGCGCATCCGGGCAGAATGGCTTTGCGGCCGCCGCCATAACCCGAGAAATAGTGATGCACGATGGTGCCCGTCAAAATGACATGGTCGACATGGCAGAGGTGCTTATTGATCCACACCGGAGTGCCACGGCTGGTAGTTCCGAAGTACTCAAAATCTTCGTCCTTGGTCGCCGTGCTGTTGTACATCTTCAGGCGTGACGAGACTTCTTCACCTACGGCTTCGACCATTTCTTCATGGGTCATGTCGCGATGTGTGCCAAGCGAGAAGACGATATGCATATCCTCGTCTTTGACACCGAGCTTGTTGAATTCATTGACAAGAACCGGCATGAAGTCATAGCTGTTGGCAACTCGCGTGGGATCGTTGCAAATAAACGCTACGGTATCGCCCGGTTTGATGATCTTATCGATTGATTCACACCCAATGGGGTTGTAAATCGCGTCAAGCACTCCCTGCTTGACGTCACTCATCGGTGTGAATTCTTCGGTACGAACTTCTTTGATGACCAGGCTTTCGTCGATGGAAAACTGTTTGCGGCCGCGGCCGTAGGCAAAGTCGTAAGTTTTCATTTTTCTCTTCTTTCTGGTGCGAAACAAACTCAAACATCAGGGCACTTGTATCCCGATGAATAAACTAGAAAATTATAGAAATGGGTGAATATGTAATACCAAGAATATGTTTTGACTCTTTGCTCAAATCAAAAAACAATATAAAACTTACACCCTACAGCTGAGTTTTTTCATTTTCTTCAGAAAACAGATCAAGTAATTTGCGGGTCGTTTCAACATCAAGTTGTCCGGGTGCTGAAGTTTTGATCACACTGGCAAAGGTTGCGCATGATCCGAAAGCAGTACCACCAATTCGTGTCAAGGCTCCAGTTTTACCCATGCACATTGCGATGATGGGTTGGGGGATTTTGACTTCAGCTCGAGCAACTGCCACTTCTTCAATGAAACGAGCAATATCCACACCTTTTTCCGGCATAGCAACGATTTTTAGAACATCGGCTCGGGTAAAACACATCTTGTTCAAGCGACCGAAATACCCCATTTCCTGATCGTATTCTCCTGGAGTAAAACTGTGCCAGCTGACGACGGAAGTCATGCCTGCTTGACGAGCTGCTTCAACCAATAATTCGGGGCGACCGCGTTCAAATTCAATATCGACTGCATCAAAAAGCCCGGACTGAATGGCTGTTAAGACGGTTTTTCTCCAAGAAGCATCAGACATTGGATGGGGGTACACGCCGCCTTCGTGTTGACTTCTGAAGGTATAGAGAATTGGCTTGGTGACAATGTTTTTGATGGCGCGAACACTGTCCTGCCAGGGGAGGTTCGGGGAAAAATAATCAGCTCGCCATTCGATGACATCAGCACTTGACGCTTCAATGGCTTTGGCTTGCTCGAGCATTTCTTCGGCAGTTTTTGCACAGATGCTGGAAATAATTTTCACAGGAGCTTGACCTAAAACCACATTCCCAATGTGCGCTGGTTGGACAGCATCAAACGATGGAGAGCGGAAAGACATGGGTTTTCCTCAGATAAAAATTGACGATGCGCACTAGTGTAATTCTTTGTTAGGCGTAAGATGAGCGTTTACTCGCTAGAACACTTCCATTAAGAGAAGTAGCGGATGTAAAAACAACGAAAATTAAGGGAGTAGGAATCATGTCCGGACTCGGAATCATGATGATTGCTATCGTGGCGCTTGCTGTAGGTTACTTCGGTTACGCACGGTGGCTTGAAAAGACATGGGGCATTGATCTAAAGCGTCCCACGCCGGCCGTTGAGAAAAATGACGGCAAAGATTTTTCACCAGCTTCACGCTGGACGGTATTTGCCCACCAGTTCACATCAATCACGGGGGCTGGTCCTGTGACAGGACCGATTATTGCAGCGATGTTCGGCTGGGCTCCTGCCTTGTTATGGATGATAGTTGGCGGTATTTTCTTCGGAGCTGTTCAGGACTTCGCCGCTTTGTACGCATCTGTTAAAAACGGCGGCAAATCGATCGGCATGATTATTGAGTCCTATGTAGGACGAACAGGTCGTCAGCTGTTTTTGCTCTTTTGCTGGTTATTTACTTTGTTGGTCATTGCTGCGTTTTGTGACATGGTGGCCAACACGTTCAATGGTTTTGCAAAGGACGGAGCGCAAATCATGCCCAATGCGGCTGCGGCATCCATCTCTTTGCTGTATATGTTCGTAGCGGTTGGTTTTGGCGTGTATTTGAAGTACTGCAAGCCCACTGCGGGAGTGCAGCTTGTTGTCGGCATTGTTTTGATGGTTGCAATGGTGACGGCGGGTATTTGTTTTCCCGTTTATGCCGATGCCGTTACATGGCGTTACGTGGTGTTTGCTTATCTTTTTGCCGCTTCAGTTATGCCGATGTGGCTGTTAAAGCAGCCTCGAGACTACCTGTCTATGTTTTTGTTGATAGGCATGATTATTGCCGCCGTTATCGGTGTGTGTGTCCAAAATCCGTCTATCAACATGCCGGCATACGCGGGCTTTACGGTTAAAGGTTTGGATTTGTTCCCAATCTTATTTGTAACGATTGCTTGCGGCGCAGTATCAGGTTTTCATTCGCTAGTGAGCTCGGGAACCAGTTCCAAGATGATTTCCAGTGAAAACGATATTCGTCTTGTAGGCTATGGTTCCATGTGTGTGGAAGTGGTTCTGGGTGTTGTTTCTTTGATTGTGGTGTGCGCCGCTGCTTCCAACGGAGTTCTGCCGTCAGGTACGCCCTTTCAAACATTTTCGAGTTCTGTAGCAGCATTCCTTACGGAAATTTTTGGTGTTCCGCATCAAATTGCAGCCTGCATTCTCACGATGTGTGTCTCTGCATTGGCTCTTACGTCAGTTGATGCCGTGGCTCGCATTGGGCGTATGTCTTTACAGGAACTGTTTATGCCGGCTGCCGGACAAGAAAAAACACCCATTCAGAAGTTATTCACGAATACGGTTTTTGCAACTTGTTTGACATTGCTTGCCGGTTACGCATTGTGCATTGCAGGTTACATGAGTGTTTGGCCGCTTTTCGGATCTGCCAATCAGCTTTTGTCTGCATTGGTACTGACAGGGCTTGCTGTTTTCCTGAAGTCAACTGGACGGAAAGGATGGATGTTGTATGGGCCGATGACAATTATGTTTGCCGTGACGATGACTGCACTTATCCAATCTGTGATTCGTATTGTGCGAGCTTGGATGGATGGAACATTCGTTTGGATGATTCATGGATTGCAGTTCGTGGTGGCTGCAGCGTTGATCGTATTGGCTTTGCTTGTGGTTTATCACTGCGTACTCAAATTGCGTGATGCGGCACCGATTGCCAAAAGTGAATAAGAGAAACAAATAAATCGTTGCAAATACTTTTCGGGCTCGATGGGGGACTTCTCATCGAGCTTTTTTTGCGTTTCAAGAATGGGAGGGAAAGGGAAAAAAGATTTGCAATCGCTATTCATTTAATGTATAACGATTGCATGACGAAGAGCAGCCAAATAGTTGTTGCTTGCCAATGAATTGATGTAATGAACACAGGCTCCCTTTGGGGAGAGCCTGTTGAAGATGAGTGGTTTTTCCTGGGTCATGGGGTTGCTGAATATTGCTGCAAAGGCAATTAGCAATCCCTTTTTTTGCCTGTTGGAGAGGGAAAAGTCAGTTTTTAGCTGACTTGGCTTTTTTCTTTTCCTCTTCAGCTAAACGCATGGCGCTTAACACAGCGTTGATATGTTCAGGCGAAACACCATCAGACAAAACAACACCAGTGCCATTTATCAATCCCTCAGACTTGAGTTTGCTGACGGCCATGCCAGCGTCTTTGCCGTTGGCAAAACCCACGGAGGTCAGAAGTGTGCTCGAGCCTTCTGTGAGTTTGAAGTAAAAAAGACCGTCGGATTCTCGATATTGCTTGATGGCTCCAAGAGTCTTAGAGGTGTTTTTATTCTCATTCACGAGAGTTGTCTGGCGGATGTTTGTAAAACGACGCAAACCTACGGCATGGCGCAACTCTTCGATAAATGGAGTGGCAACTTTGCGGGCTTTTTCGGCACCTGCTTGAAGTATGTCTTCAAGTTCATTTGGATGCGAGACGTAGTACTCATACTTTTCACGCATCGGGCCGATCTCATCATTGATCTTGTCAATAAGTTTTTTCTTGGCTTCTCCCCAGCCTAAACCGTTACGTAACTCACCACAGAAAGCTTCGTATTCAGCAGTGGTCGCAAAAGCTTCGTAGATTCGGGTCAGCGATGTGCTGTTCGGATCTTTTGCCTCGCCAGGCAGTTTGCTGTCGGTCACCACACGACCGATGGCCTCGCGCAACGCTTTTTCGCCACCTTCAAACAACGGAATAACGTTGTTGTAGCTTTTACTCATTTTGCGGCCATCTAAACCAGGGAGAATTTCGACATTCTCATCAATTTGCTCGAAAGGCATTACAAAGAAATCATTTCCCCGGCCATACGTTTTGTTAAAGCGTGCGGCCATGTCTCGAGCCATTTCCAGATGCTGAATTTGGTCGCGACCGACAGGTACGCGGTCTGCATTGAACATCAAAATATCAGCAGCCATCAGAACGGGATAGCAGAAAAGACCCATAGAGACACCTGCATCGGGATCTTCACCTGCATCCTGATTGGCTTCCAGAAATGCTTTGTATGCATGTGCTCGATTCATTAAGCCTTTGGAGCATACGCAACTGAGCATCCAGTTGAGCAATGGAATTTCTGGAATATCGCTTTGGCGATAGAACGTAACGCGATCGGGATTAAGACCGCAGGCTAGCCAGCTGGCAGCAATTTGCATGCGGCTTTTCTCAATGCGATCAGGATCCTGGCATTTAATGAGGGCATGCAAGTCGGCCATGAAAAAGAAACTTTCCACATCGTCTCGTAGAGAAGCCCGCACGCAAGGGCGGATTGCACCGCAGTAATTACCAAGGTGAAGAGTTCCTGTTGTGTTGATTCCAGTTAAGACTCGCATGAGTATGTGCCGTCCTTGAGAAGTTGAAGTTACGCCGAAGAGCTGCAAAAAAGAAATGACAAAGGCGAAGTTTAGCGCTGTCGAGCGGATCGGAATTTGAAAAGAGTGATGGAAGACGAAATCGCAGACAGATGGATTTCACGAAAGTTGAGTGTTTGATTGTGGGCGGGAATTTAAAAGCGTTCAGAAAACATTGGAAAAATCAAAGGAGGCAGTCCGTACATTTCCTGATGGTTGTTGACGGTGACAATTTCATAGGGAGGTGAAAAATTTTTGTTCCAATGACATCAAACGGCACTGCATGACTGAGTTGTCATAAAAGCATTTGTTGTAGATCAAGAGACTATGAAGCACTTAAAAATTACTTCTTCAAGAGCATAGCTGAAGGAAAAAAAGTACTTCTGGCGGGGGATGGATAGATGTCTTATCTATGTGGAGAAATGATAGTAATTTATTGATTTCAATTGATAAATTGAAAAGGGCAAAGAGAAGTAAGGGGATTGATAATAGGGATGTTCATTTGAGGTAATAACGAAAAAGGCGATGAGGAACTCTCACCTTATGGTGAATTGACGGAAAGATAGCGGTCATTAAAACTCACGAAAGCCCGGCTTTTTGGGAATAACAAAAATTAGGCCGGAGTCAGAATTTTCGGTCGACGACTACCGTGAGATGACTGCGATCCATTGGGTTTCGACGTTATCGGATCCTTGAAAAACGGGATAGGCTGCCGGCCGATAAGGAGAACCAAATGGAACTTTCTCGCAGAAGTTTTTTCAAGCGATCTCTTCTTGCAGTCGGAAGCGGCAGCGCTGTCGCATTTACTTCGGAAGCGGCACACGCCCAGGCCGACTGTTTGAAGAAACCCTACAAGCTTGAGAATGTCAAAGAAGTCACCAATATTTGCTGTTATTGCTC
>DXSO01000199.1:2666-3035 GCA_019410445.1 Sutterella sp. | reverse complement strand
ACTCGCCACGGCCTGCTGAATCTGCTGATTGTCGGTAAAGCCCTGAGGAATCAGCTGCCCGAGCGCTTCAGCAAATTGGGCATCGGGATTTCGCAGATAAAACTCCGCCAAAAGACTGCTAACGGCTGCTTCATTTTTTACATCATCCGCACTCGAAGGCAAAACAGTGATCGTGCTATCCGTCATTTTGTATATACCGATATTTTTATATTTGGTCCCTAAGAATTCCTTCTTCGACAGCGGCTCAGCAGGAGGCACACAGTCCGCTGTCGAAGATAGGAATGGCCATTTGAAGAAGTTATCTTCTCAACAAACCGCTGGGCTGAACCTCTTTGGCCTTTGCCTTATGTCCTTCCATGAGTTCTTCCG
>DXSO01000199.1:0-2656 GCA_019410445.1 Sutterella sp. | reverse complement strand
GGGTTGTACTTCTTCATCATCTTGGCTATTTCGGAATTGGGATCATCCAAATCACCAAAGATGCGCGCCTTGCCGGCACATGTCGCCACGCACGCCGGCGGCAGTCCCTGCGCTCGTCGATCCGCACAGAAATCACACTTGTCCGGCGTATTGAACTTGTGTTCCTTGTAACGGAGCTTTTCATACTCGTCCGGACCGTTGCCTTCATCCTTCCAGTAGCTGGGATTCGGATCCGAGTAAAACGAACGGGCATCATACGGACAAGCGTTCATGCACATCTGGCAGCCGATGCATTTTTCTGCATCAACACGCACCACTCCATCCTTGTCTCGGTAAGAAGCGCCGCTGGGACAAACTCGAATGCAGGGGGCATCTTCGCAGTGATTGCACAACGTCGGCAAAAACGTCTGTGTGGAATTCGGGAACTTCCCCTTCTCTCCAATCTTGACTTTGCAGCGGAAATGTCCCGGCGGAGTCGCATTAGCCGCTTTGCAGGCCACCACGCAAGCCAGACAGCCGTAGCAGCGGCGCGTGTCAATAATCATTCCTAACCGCATACGCAAACTCCTCCTTCAACTAGACCCGTGGCTTTGTAAATGCGGACGGCCACATTGTTTTCAACCCCCATCTGGAATGGACAGCTTTCGCTCGGCTTGCCGTTGCAGAGCATGTTGTACATGGGACGGTTGTATGCTTTCTCGCCGAGAGACTTAACCAGGCGTCCCAGCGAACCGGCAATATTGACCGTGCCCGGACGGAACAACTCGGACAAATGCACAGGTCCCTTCGTACGGCCATTTTTGCTTTCAACCCAAATCACATCGCCTTCTTTCAAGTTATAGAACTCTGCTGTCTTCGGATTGATACAAACCTTGCCGAACTGAGGATCAAAGGTTTCGCTTGCTTCCACCACCCACGGCATCTGATCGACACCACCGCAGCGAGACGGAGAAGTCGGTGTCTTGAAATTGGTGGCGATCAGAGGATATTTGTCGGTGGACTTGACTTCCAAGATCTTCTTACTGCGCCACTTAATGACGGCTTCGTAGTACTTAAGGTTTTCTTCGGGATCGAAATCAGGCAGATAAATCTTGTCCTTGTACTTCTTGAAGAAAGCACGCTGTCGTTCACCCGATCGAAGTGCCCTTTCAAAATAAATCGGGCAACGTGTCTCACCGTCTTTGTACCAATAAGCGTTGTATGCTTCCGCGGGAGCTCTCTCCTGCACAATCAGTCCGTTTTTCTTGAGGTAATCAAGACCGCGACCATTAAAGGCTTTGCGTACGCCCTTGTCCCAAATTTCAGAAATCGTGTAACGGCGTCCTGGCTTGAGTTGCTCTTCCGGATCAAGCTGCACGGTGGTCACTTCGCCGAGTACAACACCCACTTTATTGAGGTTGGCGTTGAATTCATCGATCATGCCCATGCGATCGCACAACTCGATGATGATGTCCTGAGGTTGCCGCGTGTTGTAAATCGGCGGCAAAGGATCGCGATACATCATCAAGCGCTGATTGTTGGTTTCCTTCGTCGAAATGTCGAAAGCACCTTCAAAGCAGTTGACAGACTCGCGTTCAAGAACAGAATTGGAAGCCAGCAGTATGTCTGACAATTGAGCCATTTCATCGTAGTGATACGCAATATTCACTGCAAATGGAATGTTCAGAACACCTTTGAGAACTTCGTAAGGTTCTGTCGTGGAAGCCACCGGATTGGAGCCCACCGTCAGCGAGGCCTCAATTTCATAATCGAAACCGTACTTCTTGGGATCCTGACAAACCTTGTAAGCCATCACCGGCAGTGTGTGCTTATGCGGGAAATAGTCAGCCAAGTTAATGTGCTTGGGCGGATAACACATTGGATTGTCACGTGCTTCACCCTTAGGTTCGACCACTCCGTCAGCATCGGGCTTGAGGTGATAGGCTCCGCGGGATTTGGCAACCGTACCGCCAGGAACGTCAATGCCGCCGATCAACATTGCGAGCATCTTGCACATCAAGTCACAGGGTACGCCGTCACGCTGATTCTTAATACCACGCTTACTTTCAATCATTGAACCGCGTACCGGCATTTCGACCAATTCACCCTTGCTGTTGAGCAATTTGACGGTCTCGCCGATTCGTGCATTGGCAATGTAGTCCTTGGCAATCTGACGAATGCGTTCCTTGGGAACCCAACAAATCTTCTCAGCCCACTCCGGAGTCGTGTCTTTGAAGCCGGCCTTGACGAGTACCATAGCGGCATTGGTCTTGACACCATTGACCATGACGTTCTCACACCACAGATCCGGATCCTTGAGCGTTTTATCGTCAAAGGACTTGACTTGGCCGTCGGCAAGATCTCGAATCTGCGGTTTGCCGTCCTTGCCTCGAGCATAGTGTCCGTCCGGTCCGATCAGATACGGAGCATTCGAGCGCCACTTCAGGAAATGATCGTCCACCTTCTTGATTTCATACAAGATGACGTGCACGAGAGCCATCAGGAAAGACAAATCACTACCCGGACGAATGGGAACCCATTCGCCTTTGCTGGCCTCTGGACTGCAGCGTGGATCTACAACGACAAGCCGGAAATCCTTCTTTCCTTCGTACATTAGATCGAAAATACCGCGGGTTCCGCCCTCACAAGAGCCAATCCCCATCCCAACGTTCAAACC
>DXSO01000198.1 GCA_019410445.1 Sutterella sp. | reverse complement strand
AGAAATGATGTGGCCGGCAGTGTTGTCATGGTTACTCAGGAAGGTTCTCGACCTTTGTTGGTTGAAATTCAAGCGTTGGCTGATGAATCACATTCCCCGGCTCCTCGACGGTTGTGCGTTGGACTTGATGCTCAGCGTTTGGCAATGCTTCTTGCAGTGTTGCATCGTCATGCCGGAGTTTCTTGTTTTGAGAAGGATGTGTTCGTCAATGCGGTTGGAGGAGTAAAGATCACTGAACCCGCAAGTGATTTGGCCGTTTTGATGGCTGTGGCCAGTTCTTTGACCGATCATCCTTTGCCGGCCGGTACAGTGGTTTTTGGTGAAGTGGGGCTTACGGGAGAAATTCGACCAATTCCCAGAGGACAGGATCGTCTTAAAGAGGCGGCTAAATTAGGTTTCTCGCTAGCGGTGATTCCGAAGGCAAATGCGCCGAAGACTCCCATTGAAGGGCTTGAGGTTAGGGCAGTGGAGCGATTGACGGATGCTTTGTCCATCATTTTGGGTGAATCGTCCTGAACGGGCTTTGCCTCTGATAGACTTTTGCAGCACAAACAAGGATGCCTGAGCTGTGTTTTTATGGGCTGAGGTATCCGTTCATGAAATCATTACTTGATAAACCAACCATGCGTATCACCAAACTTCTTTCGCTTGACAGCGAACCCGCAAAACCGATTCTGGATCGTGCCACACCGATTGCTTTGACCTTTATCGAGCGCATTAAGTTGCCTTCGGCATTTGTTGTTGGTGACCAGACGATTGAAAACGCGCTCGGTGAAGTCCGTCCTCTCGAAGTGGGCGATGTTCTTGTGGATGAGAACGGTGGTTTTTACAAAATTGAAGCGCCTGTAGAGAAGATTTTTAAGGTTACCGGAGACCTTAATCTCATGCAGGAGGCTGTATATGCGTTGACAGCTCGCGGAGTGCGAGTAGCGCAAACCGAGGATGGTTTTGCAGTTGCTGGTATTGAGCAGTACAAGGCGATGCTTGAAAGCGTGGGGCTGACGGTTACGGCAGCAGACGAACCGTTCATGCCTGTTCCTCTGCCTCGTCCACATCATGGTGGTTGCGGCTGTGGCTGCGGCGGACATCATCACCATCATGGTGAAGGAGAGTGCGGCTGTGGCGGACACCATCATCATGATGACGAAGGTTGCGGCTGTGGTTGCGGTGGTCATCATCACGATGATGAAGAATGCGGTTGCGGCTGCGGCGGACACCATCACCATGATGATGAAGAGTGTGGTTGCGGTTGTGGCGGACATCATCATGCAGAGGGGGAATGCTGCTGCCAGGATAAGCGTGACGAGAAATAATCTTGTCTGATGGATGCGGGTATGTTCTCTTTCAGGTAGAATTCCCGCTCCTTTTCTGCGGATGTGGCGAAATTGGTAGACGCACCAGATTTAGGTTCTGACGCCGCAAGGCGTGTCGGTTCGAGTCCGACCATCCGCACCACCAGAACTCTCTCAGCGCATTGCAGATGCGATTGAGTTTCTAAAAAGCCTCGAAGATTCGAGGCTTTTTTGTATTGAGTCTCCGACAGCACCAAGATTTGAAGTTGTTCCTTCGGTTTTCTGTCTAGGCATTGTGAGCCTATCTTAGGCGCCTAGCATCATGGGTAAAGGTGACCTTCGCAAAGGTAGGAAAATCGGCAAGGATTCAAGCATGGGGTAATGCAAAATTTGCATTGTCTATGGGGGCGTTGTGTTTTGACTATCTCGATCTGTTTTTTGGAGTTTTTGTCCTACAATTGTTTGCCGAATACAACAGGGGGCACTGTGACGCCTATGCGAAAACGGCAAAGATTGTCATTGACTTTGGCAGATTGAGTGACTCCCATTAAACAATTTGAGCAGGAGATATCCCCATGAAAAAGTTCCGTTGCAAGGTTTGCGGCTACATCTATGAAGGTGATGAGCTGCCGGCTGATTACGTCTGCCCGCTTTGCCACAAGGGCGTAGAAGTTTTTGAAGAAGTCCAGGAAGCCTCTTCAGCTTGCAAAGCAGCTAACGGTTTGGCCGGTACGAAGACGGCAGAAAATCTTGCCGCAGCTTTTGCCGGCGAGTCTCAGGCTCGCAATAAGTACACGTATTTTGCGGAAGTTGCTCGTCGCGAAGGTTATGAACAGCTTGCCGAAATTTTCCTGTCGACGGCTCGTAACGAACAGGAGCATGCTCGTCTTTGGTTTGATCTTTTGGGAGGCATCGGCGATACCGCGGCTAATTTGAAGGCTGCCGCTGAAGGCGAAAATTATGAATGGACCGACATGTATGCCGGTTTTGCCAAGACAGCAGAAGAAGAAGGCTTCCCTGAAATTGCGGCAAAGTTCCGCTTGGTTGCAGCCATCGAGAAGACTCACGAAGAGCGTTACCGCAAATTGTTGAGCAATGTTCAGATGAAGCAGGTTTTCGAAAAAGGCGAAATGACAATGTGGGAATGCCGCATTTGCGGGCACATTGTGGTTGGCAACGCAGCTCCTGAAGTTTGCCCGGTTTGCCACTATGCCCAGAGCTTCTTTGAAGTGCGCAAGACGAACTACTGATTGGATTGAAGGCCTCTTTGAGGCATGACATCTGTTACGCATCTGTGGAGTTCATTCCATAGATGCGTTTTTATTTTTTGAGTAATCAAGTTTTTGAATTTTCCAACCTGCATTCGCAGGAAAGCGTTGACTAAAATTTCTCCATAAGCTTTTGCACACTATAGGAAGACGCTTTTGCCCACAGGATTTTTTTCACATGACTTGTGTCATTGTTATCAGCAAGGGCACGATAGTCCGGAGACACCAGAGCGCATTGACGCAATTGAAGATCGAATGATTGCGATGGGGCTTTCGCGCGCGGTAACGGTTCTTCCAAGCGCAGCGGCCACGCTTGAGGATGTGTTGCGGGCTCACGATGCTGAGTTTGTGCAGAGTCTTTCGAGGGCAAGTCAGGAGGCGGCCTTAGGCAAGGAAAAACAAATTTCGGAAGACACATATATCAACGCTCAAAGTTTTGAAGCTGCTTTGAAAAGTGCAGGAGCTGCTATAGAGGCGGTTCGTCAAGTT